>JAZRBC010000092.1:0-15778 GCA_045634905.1 Akkermansia sp. | reverse complement strand
TGCACTGGCTGCCCAGGGTATCTACCCCGCTGTGGACCCGCTGGCTTCCACCTCCAAGGCTCTGGCCCCCGAGCTCGTGGGCGAGGAGCACTACCGCGTGGCACGCGACGTGCAGCAGACACTGCAGCGCTACAAGGACCTGCAGGATATGATTGCCATTCTGGGTATGGACGAACTCTCCGAGGCAGACAAGCTCACCGTGAGCCGTGCCCGTAAGATTCAGCGATTCCTGTCCCAGCCCTTCAGCGTGGCCGAAACCTTCACCGGCATCAAGGGCGAGTACGTGCCCGTGGCCGAGACCGTTCGCGGCTTCGCCGAGATTCTGGACGGCAAGTGGGACTCCGTGCCCGAAGTGAACTTCTACATGAAGGGCAGCATCGACACAGTTGAGAAAGCCTGATTCTGACCGCTCATGCCCATGCAATTCAAAATCATCACCCCCATGCGCACCGCCCTTGAGGCGGAGGTGACGGCTATCCGCCTGCCTGCCTCCACAGGTGAGATGGAGGTGCTGCCCGGGCACGCCGCCATCATCACTTCCGTGGCCAATGGTGAACTCACCTACACCTGCCCCGGCCAGCAGCCCCAGAGTCTCTTTGTGGGCGGCGGCTTCCTGCAGGTGGACCACGACGATGTGCTGCTGGTGACGGATACCGCCCTCACCGTGGACGAGATTGACACCAGCAGCGTGGAAGCCGCGCTGGAACGCGCCCAGGCTGCGTTCCGCGATGGAGCCTCGGTACTCGACCGCGAAGAACAGGCCAAGCTCGAAGCCGCCATCTCCAAGCAGATTGCCATGCTCGACTTCCGGAAAAAACGGAGGATTTGAAGCAACTCACAGCGTTTTCTCGGAGAGAGGGACTTCAGTCCCTCTCTTTTTTTACAGCCTCAATCAGCGTTTCCAGCATACCATTAGGGGTAATATCGCCTACCCAGATTTCTACAGCATGCCGGAGTACATATTCATTGCACCAGGTAGCAACCTGCTTGTTCAACATGCTCCCGCATGGTTGAGGGGAAATGAACAACAGGAGTTTTTCAGCGAGAGCAAGTTTCTGAGCTTCAGAAAGCCCCTGCTCCAGAGGTATTCCTTGCGGGCAAACGTGAATAATGGGCCGCTTATTAGTAAGTGCGCGTCGAAGCACTTCCCGTTCCTGGGCACTCGTGAAAGTTGAGATAAGAACCAATTCGGAAGTGGGCGGGACTAAAGTCCCGCGCTCCGAAGGGACAATGCGGCGTGGTGCCAGAGCCGAAGCATTAAATCCCTGAGATGCCACGAAAGCCCGTTTCGGGCAATTCAGAAGCGACTCCTCACCCAGCATATACTGTGTAACAGCCCCCCAGCGGTCACGTGACCAATTTCGCGGATTATTGCGTATATAAAGCTCGTGATTTCGGAACTCATCCTCGCTGGAGATCAAATTATCCCAGTAATCAAATTGCCATAAATGGGCCCCTACGTCAGGAATTTTCCCCTCGCGTTTCATTTTTCCGTAAATAAATGTAGTCACCCCCTTGAAACGCCCCACCAGAAAGCTGAGATGATTTTCTTTATTCGTATCCCGAGGACTTATATCCAGAATCAAGTGAACATGATTCGGCATAATCACATACGGGCCCAGTCTCAGCTCCGGATATCTCAGCGGCAAGTTCACAAGCTCAGACTCCACGCTTTTCCCAAGCTCGTTCAAGACACATTGCGTTCCCACAATCGCCCCCAAGAGATACTTATTGCGGGCAACCTGAATCGTTACAAAATACCGTCCCTTTCTGTAATCGATGTTTTTGTTTCGCAGCGATTTACGAAAATGGGGCATACGGTCAATATATCACTTTACAAAATCAGCGTAAAGACAGAAATATCGCGAATACGTTTTTCGGAGCGGAGGGACTTCAGTCCCTCTTTCAATCTTTCGCATTCTGCCGCACGGCGTCGCTCGTGACGCTATAAATAAGCGCACCGGCAATCATGGGCGGCGCCAGTGCAATGGTAGCCAGATTCAGCGGAACATCCACACACACCAGCGTGGCTCCTGCCAGCGGATATGCATACAGGGCATGCGGGGTCAGTTCCCGGGAGAACGAATCAACATCCAGCACCTTGCCAATCTCCGTTTCCAAGGGGCTAGCCATGGAGCTCTTTATCGGCAGGGGCTGCCAGTTTCCATGCCAGGGAAACTCCACCCCTCGGTCTTCATTCAAAATAATCTCATGGTACACAATTTCCCCCTCGCCTGCATCAATGAGCTTATAACGGGAAGGGAATGGTTTGGCGATAGCATAAGGATGGTCCACATACGTACGTTGAAAGAGTGCTCGCTGTCCCTTGGCATACATCTTGCCGGCATATCGATAGCAGGTGCCGGGTTCCAGAACGAGTACCCCCTGATAAACCGCGCCCAAATCGGCCACATTCTGGCAGAAATTGGTGCATGATACCAGAAACAAGGTCGACAGCATCACAAGATTACGCAGGGTCAACATACACTCAGCATGATAACACATCCGCATCTGGAGTCAAGTAAATCAAGCCCCAAGGATGAATAATGCCATATTCTCCTTGATTCCCCATCCTGAACACGATACAATGCACCTGCCGAACTATTTTCGCCATGCACCCCATCCTCACTGAGCAACAGATTGACAAGCTGGATGACATCTTTGACGCCGACAAGGCTTCTGCCCTGCGCAGGATGCTGAAACCGGGATTATTTCGCAAATCGACGCTGCCCATCGATGCCGTTGACGAGGATGGCAAGGGTCTGCTGTCTATCGCCGCTTTCAACAACGCGGTCAAGTGCATGAAGGAGCTTCTGGATGCCGGGGCAGATGTGAATCAGCGCGATAAGGACGGAGAAACTCCGCTCCACTGGGCTGCCGGCCTGTTCCACACAGAAGCCGTGCGTCTTTTGCTGGCGGCAGGTGCCAATTCCACCGTGCAGAATAAGGAAGGCGACACGCCTCTCAATTTTGTCAGGTCGTGGGAAGCCCGCGAGTGCAGAAAGCTGCTGAAGGAGGACATGCGGGCACGTGGCCTGGATGTACCGGATGGCCCGACGATGACGCTCGATGAGCTGCGCCAGAAGCTGAACCAGGAAGCCGTCCTTTTCCGCAGCCGGGCGGCACAAGGGGAACCCGCCGGCACACAGAGCTGGCTGGGGAGCGTAACCTGGCAGAAGCCCGGCGAGGAACGCCCTAAGGACGCAGAGGGTACCCCGCTGGAGCCGATGGCTACCCTCTTCGTGCGAGATTTACCGTATGTCCCTGCCCCGCTCAGAAAGCTGGAGCTCATCACCATCTATGCCCCGCAGGAAGCCTGGGCCATGGATCCGGAGGATGAGCCCAGGCTGGGCTGCGTCATCCGCGGCTATACCAGCACAGAGGGCCTGGAGCCCTGCGATTATGAATCAACCGAGCTGACTCCCTGCATCCTCACTCCGGAACATATCAGGAACGATATCCCCAAGTGGCCGGACTGCGGCGGCAAAGAGCTGTGGGAGGAAATCTGCGAGCACGAAATATGCCGGGGCAAGTGTTATCAGGATGACATTTACCCGACAGACTACGAAACGCACAAGCTGGGCGGTTACCCCACCTACGCCCAGGGCGCACCCGATATTCCCGAGGGCTATGCCTATGTGATGCAAATCAGCTCCGATGACAATGCCGGACTTGAAATCGGCGATTGCGGGAGTTACTATTTCTACTACAACCCTGAAACAAACGACTGGAGGGTATACTCCGACTGTTACTAAAACAATGAAACGTTTCCTCTTCCTGGTTCTCTACACTCTGCTTCTCATCAGCCTGTGGCCAGGGCGACTGCTGGCTGTATGTAGCGGGCTGTGGCCATTCCCTCCGCGGTGGGTGAATATTCTCCTGCTGCCGGGCAGCATTCTGATTTTCGCCGGTGCCATTTACGCAGCGGCAAGATTGTGCCGGCATTGGAATCTTCACAAGCCCCGACAGGAACAAAGCTGGATGCAGAAACGAATGGCTGCCGGCATGGGGCAAGGTGGGCTCCCGCCAGTCCCGGCAAAGGAAACGTATCACCGGTACATTTTCCCTGTCTGGACAACCGTTCTGATTATGTTTCTATTCGATGGGACATTATCTCACCAGGAGCGCAATTTTCACACCTGCGTCGAACACGGACATTTTCTGAGCGCGGATTGTCTCGCCATCACAGGGGCGAAACCAAGCACACTTGACCTTGCCCGTTTCTGCAATAACAATTCACCCATATTCCGCGATAAAGAGGAACAGGCCCGCGCCGTAGCATACATGCTGGAAAATGGCTGCTGTCCCAATACTCCGAATTTCTTCGGACCACCTGTGGAGTTCTGCCTGAATGAACCGAACCGCCACCTGCTTCCCCTGCTGCTGAAGCATGGGGCCAGTCTGACAGACACCAGATACTTCCACCACCTGCCGCCTGCTGCAGTCGCCGCCCGGAATGGAGAAACCGGGTTCCTGCGCTATCTGCTGGAAAACGGAGCAGATGCCAATGCCAGGGCTCAGGCTTTTTATGATTACAAAACACCCCTGCACATTGCATGTTCATGGGCAAGCAGAAATCAGGTCGAATGCGTGAAAATACTGCTGGAGGCGGGCGCAGATGTCAATGCGCTGGATTCTTACGGTCGCACGCCTCTTGATGTACTGGACGGGCACCCCGCCGGAGTGGATAAACTCCTGCGCGAGCACGGGGCAAAACCCGCCAGAGAACTAGTACTCACCCTGAAAGAAGGAGATTGCAATCTCACCTCCCGCCTCAAGGCCTCTAATCCGCATATGACAGATGCCGAACTGCGGGGGATTATTGAAACAGGTGATAAGAACATAGTATACACCTACGAGCACACATCCAAGGGTAATGGTTTTATCTCCGTGCCCACAGCCAGGGGACAGCTGGATATCCGTTGCTACGATGCTCATGACGATGGGCAAGTCTACAAAGAAGGCTGGGCTCAGATTATGCTGGAAGATAAAAACAACGACGGCTTCCGCGATATCGTAACCTCCTTCACCAGGGATACCCTCAACGACAACGGAGATATTATCCACAGCGAGCAGTGTTCCGAAGTATACCTGTACTCGCCGGAAAGAAATATTTTCCTGCCCATAGGTAGCTCGAAGGAGAAAGGTTAGAGACCACACGCCCAATTATTACCGAGTTAGGTTGAGAGAATCGGGCAAACAGCTTATACCGGGTATGCAACAAGCACGCATACTCACCATGAACATCACACTCAAACTTTTCTCTACCCTCGCTTTCGGATTGCTTACCCCGGCTGTGTTGGCGGATGACTACACCGGCTGGCAGAAGAAAAATCCAGGCTGGAAACTCGTATTCAGCGATGACTTTGACGGCGATACCCTCGACCCCGCCAAATGGAGCAGAATTGACTATGTAAGCTGGTCCAGTGTATCAGACTGGCGCAGATACCAGTCGCGCGATGAGGAGCTGGTCACCATGAACGGTGATGGAACCGTCTCTCTCTGGGGGAAATACGGCGACTACACCAGCCAAAGCGACCAGACCGGAGCGCACGACACCTACGCCTGCGGCGGCATCTTCACAGACAAGATATTCACCTTCCAATACGGCTATGTGGAAGTACGCGCCAGGTTCGACTGCGTGGCAGGTGCCTGGCCGGCCATCTGGATGCTGCCAACCAAAGGTCCATGGCCGCAGACCGGCGAAATCGACATCATGGAACATCTGAACTACCAGGGAATCGTGCACCAGACCCTGCACTACAATGATGCAAGCGGCAACCACACATCCACCGGCACCACCAACGCCAGCGGTGCCAGCACTGCCTACTTTGACTCACTCGCAGATAAAGCTGCATTCCATACATACGGCGTAGAATGGACACCTGAGGCGGTGGTATTCTACATGGACGGCACACCCACCCTCTCGGCCAGAGCAGACACGAATAATCCCAACTGGCCTTTCAACATGGAGGATAACCCTTACTACCTCCTGCTTGATATGCAGTTAGGCGGCAACTGGGTCGGAGACATCGGAAACATTGGCGATGGTGTGGCCATGACAGTGGACTACGTGCACGTCTACACCTCTGTGCCGGACGCAACTCCTGGCAGCCTGATTCAGAGCCGCATTCCTGAGCCTGGTACCACTACTCTTGATCTGCTGGCTCTGGGCACGCTTGCTGCGCGACGCCGCCGGAGTTAGTCGCGAGAGAAGTCACTTCCGTTCACCGTTTCCGCAAAATGCCTCATAGCTGAGCGGAAACGGCAGATTCTCAGGAAAAATACTTGAATACCTGCTCAATAATGGGAGCCATGTCGTAGTACTTGTATTCCGCCAGGCGGCCACCGAAAATAACGCGGGCTTCAGCATCTGCCAGGGCCTTATACTGCTGGTAGAGGGCTGAGTTTACCTCATCGTTCACCGGGTAGAAGGGTTCGCTGCCGTCGGTCCACTCGGTCGAATATTCGCGGGAGATGACGGTAACAGGCCGGGAGTAGACAGCATCCCCGAAGTCCTCGAAATGCTTGTGTTCGATGATACGGGTGTACGGCACCTTCCGCTCCGTATAATTGACAACGGCGCATCCCTGATAATTGGGAGTCGGTATCACTTCTTCTTCAAACGTGACAGTACGGTACTCCAGCTTACCGAAACGATAGCCGTAAAACTCATCTATCTTGCCCGTGAAGACAATTTTATCTGCCACAGATTCCCAATACTCCCGACGGGTAAAGAAATCCTCATTCACCCGGCATTCGATTCCCTCGAGCAATGCAGCGGTGAGCTTGTTGTACCCTCCGATGGGAATTCCCTGATAGGCATCATTGAAGTAGTTATTATCATACACCATGCGCACGGGGAGACGGCGGATGATGAAGGCAGGAAGCTCGGTACAGGGTCTTCCCCATTGCTTCTCCGTATATCCTTTGATAAGCTTTTCGTAAATGTCACGCCCCACGAGAGAAAGCGCCTGTTCTTCCAGATTGCGGGGTTCCGATATCCCCTGCGCTGCCAGAGATTCAATGACATCGCGCCGTTGTTCCTCAATCCGTGCCTGGGCTTCTGCCGGTGTGGTGACTCCCCACATCTGGTAGAAGGTATTCATATTGAACGGCAGATTATAACGCTTCCCATCATACACAGCAACGGGGCTGTTGGTATAGCGGTTGAAAGGTACCAGACTGTTCACAAAGTCCCACACCTGTTTGTTGGAGGTATGAAAGATGTGGGCCCCGTACTTGTGCACGTTGATTCCGTGCTGCTCCTCGCAATAGATATTGCCGCCAGTCTGCGGGCGCTTATCAATGACCAGGCAGCGTTTGCCGGCGCGATGTGCCAGGTGCGCAAAGGTGGCACCAAACAATCCGGCACCGACAATCAGATAATCGTATTGCATGGGCGTTATCAGCCGATTCGTTTGTATGTGAATCCCTCGTCAGCAGCTTCGGCAGGTTCGTAAAGGTTACGACCGTCCACAATGAGCCGGCCACGCATGGTCTTGCGAAGTACGGCCCAGCTGGGTACGCGGAACTGTTTCCAATCGGTTACAATAACCAGAGCATCCGCATCAAGGCAGGCTTCGTACATGTCGGAACAGAACATGACCGTTTCTTCCCCGAGTCGGCGCCTGGCTTCATTGATGGCCACTGGGTCAAACGCACGAATACGGCACCCTTCCTCCAGTAGTGAGTCTATGAGCACCAGAGAAGGAGCCTCTCGCATATCATCCGTTCCGGGCTTAAAGGCAAGCCCCCACACCGCAATGGTTTTACCCTTCAGCTCCGGGAGCGCGGCTTTCAGTTTCGTGTACGGAATATGTTTCTGGCGGTCGTTCACTTCTTCTACAGCTTCGAGGATACTCATGCGATACCCCAGCTCGGCCCCGCTGCGAATGAGCGCCTTCACATCCTTCGGGAAGCAGGAACCACCATAGCCACACCCGGGATAGAGAAACTTCTTGCCGATACGGTCATCGGAGCCGATACCACGACGCACGGCATCCACATTTGCCCCCACAAGCTCGCAGAGATTCGCAATATCGTTCATGAACGATATGCGGGTAGCGAGCATACTGTTGGCGGCATACTTGATCATTTCTGCGCTGGGTATATCGCACACCTGCACGCGGTCCCCCGTAAGCATGAACGGACGGTAGAGATGGCGAAGCAATCTGGTGGCGGGTTCGTCCTCCACGCCTACCACCACCCGGTCCGGGCGCATGAAATCCTCAATAGCCGTCCCCTCCTTCAGAAACTCCGGATTGCTGGCCACTCCGAAAGGAACGCTGACACCACGCTTGTCCAGTTCTTCCTGCACCGCAGCCTTGACTTTAGCCCAGGTACCTACGGGCACGGTGCTCTTAGTAACCAGCAAGGTATATTTCTTGATATTCCGGCCGAATTCACGGGCCACCTCCAGCACGTAGCGCAAATCGGCAGAGCCATCTTCATCCGGCGGGGTCCCCACTGCAGAGAATACGACATCAGCCTCATCCAGACACTCCACTAGACTGGTGGAGAAGCGCAGGCGTCCGGCCTCGGCATTCTGCAGCACCATTTCAGACAGACCCGGCTCATAAATGGGCATGATACCCTTCTTCAGGTTCTCAATTTTCTCGGCATTCACGTCAACACAGGTAACCGTATTGCCCATTTCCGCGAAACAAGTGCCACTCACCAGGCCTACGTAGCCTGTTCCAACCATTGCGATATTCATAAGAGAAAAAGAGTCTGTTTTTCAGGGTGAAATCACGCCTCGTTCAAGGTATAACTGATTCAGCGCAGCTAGTCAAGTACATTTGGTGCTTTTATGCTTGCCAAGCGTGGCAGCATGTGGTTAGATTATCCGCGTAACGCGCCGGGGAGCCGGCGCGATGGTTCCCCCGGAGGCGGCGACGAAGCCGCAGGAAATAGATGGGAAAGGCGGTGAGAATCCGCCACTGTGCCGCAACCGTGTTGCAAGTTCCGCGTATCGGGATATTGCTCAGCCGGAATGCCAGCCAGGGGAATCGCCAACGACACACGGCGGCGATGCACCGCCTCATCAACGGCCACCACCACAATGTACAGAATACATCATGCTCCCATCGGGAGCTCCATACGCGTTGTCCCTGCCCTTTTGCTGGCAGGATTCCATGCGGCAGCAAGTGCTGCCGATGAATCAATCACCGAACTTGCCCCCATCACGGTTTCTGCCCACGGGGGAATTGCCATACCCTACGACCTGACCGGGGTCTCTGTCACCGTTCTGGACATGGAGGAGTTACGAGACGAAGGCATTTACAGCCTGTCTGATGCACTGACCACCGCACCGGGGGCCGCTGTTCTGCCCGGCGGCGGCTTGAACGGCAAGGGAAACGCCTCGAATATTGTGATACGCGGCATGGCACGCCAGACCTATCTGCTGCCCATGATGGACGGCATGCTCATCACCGGCAGCAATGGAAATGGTAACGTGACACCCAACATCATTGCCCGCAGCAACACGTTTGACCTGGGCAACGCTGAATTATTGCGCGGCACACAAGGCGCCATCTTCGGTGGCGGTGCAGTATCCGGCGTATTGTATCTGGAAACTCCACGCGGCGAAGGTGCCCCCACTTTCAAGCTTTTTCAGGAAGCAGGCAGCCACGATTCCTACAGCGCCAACCTGCGGGCTCAGGGGCAGCAGGGGCCGCTGCATTACTTCGTGTCCTCAACCTATGAACGCACTGACAACGATATCAGCTCCGCAGACGGCAGCGTGCCCACCACGTCAAAGGCAGGTCGCTATGAATGCTTCGCTGAAGCAGTGCGCCTGGATTATGATGTGAACAAGGACACCACTTTCACGACGACCTACCGCCGCGAGGATGCCTGGTACGATTTCGGCTTCTACGACGGTGCCGCATGGACAACCACCCCCTACCGATTCCGCACCAATCTGGTGACAACCAGGCTCACAAGCAGGCTGACACGGCGGCTCACAAGCAGTCTTATGGCCGGATACTACGGCGCAGACAACATGCTGGGACACGGCACCAACCAGGACTTGCGCAATATGCAGGTTGAATGGCGCAATTCCATGCGCTGGTGCCCGCACCAGACCACCAATCTTTCGCTCCGCTGGACCCGGAGCGATTACGCCAGCTCAGGCTGGGCTGCCGGCGATTCTACGGAAAACCTGTATTCACTCGCGCTGGAGCACATTTACCAACCGGTGGAAGTCTGGGTCAGTTCTCTGGCCGCCAGACTGGACCACAGCAGCATCTATAGCAATCTGCCCACTGTGCGAGCCGCCAGCAGTTATACTTTCGACACAGCCACCCGCCTGTTCGGCTCTTTCGGGAGAGGGTATCGCGGACCTGGTTCCTTTGAACGCAGCCACGGCATCTACCACAGCCCATGGGGTGTCTACCACGGCAACCCGGAGCTTGATTGTGAAACCAGCTGGAGCTTTGACCTCGGGGTGGAACAAGACCTCAGTGACCACCACTCGCTTACCATCACTTATTTCTGGCAGCAGGTGAAAGACGCCATCAGCACCACCTCAGAAGACTGGGTGAACTATCACTACACCAACATGCCCGGCCACTGGACAAGCCAGGGCGTAGAACTGGCGCTCTGCGGCGATTTCGGGGATACCTGGAACACCGGTTACAAACTGGCCTACACTTACACACAGCCCAAGCAGCAGGATGACAGTGAGATTCCGAACAGCTGCCGGCAGGTGTGGAGCGCAGAACTTCACACCAGTCCCCTGCAGGGTCTCACCACCGGAATCGGACTCACAGCAGCCTCGGGCAGGCGGGACTGGGATGCCTCCCGCATGGATTCTTACTACAGCCTGCGCTGGTTTGCTCAGTATGAGGTGAATGAATCGCTCACCCTGCACATGAGGGTGGAAAATATGACCAATCAGAAGTTTGTGACGGACAGCTCCAGCGGTAATATACTGGCGCCCGGCACTTCCGTATACGGCGGCTGCACCCTTACGTTCTGATGAAACGTGCGCTTATCCTGTTACTGCTGCTGATTGCGGCAGCCGCCTGGTGGGCTGCGGGTCGGCAGGCTCATACACCACAACCGGAACTGAACCAGTCTCACGAAGCGGCAGCATACCCTGCGGACTTTAAGCAAAGGCTCAGCCGGGTGGCGGGTCTAAGCCTGCAGATGGATGCCCCCATACCTGCCGGCATTCTTTGGCAGCAGCAGGATGAGCAACGCGCCGTTGGCGACGCATCCGCGGTGAAAGGTGGGCGGGTGAGGCTCAGCAATGCAGGTCCTTTCCCCGCTCACTTCCTGCGTTTCGGTGGGGGCGCAGCGCAGTTTTTCCACCAGAATCTGGCAGCTGCCACCGATATACCGCTGGTAGCACATCACCCGCTATGCGAACAGACCACAGCGGGTGTGGCAGAGGCCTGGTGCAGCGTGGAAAACACGCATTATTTCCGCCTGAATCCCAAGGCCTGCTACAATAATGGCCGCCCCGTGCGAGCCGCTGATTACCTGCTGTCTGCCCTGCTTCAGGCCGAACAACACTGCGCAGAGTACGAAGCGCTGGCAGAAGCCGCCATAGCCCTGCGCACACATGGCGAACATATCCTTTCCATTACGCTTAGAAAGCCCTTGCGGATTGAAGATGCAGCAGCCCTGCTCGCCCCGGCAGAGCCCGGTTTCTATGCCGATTTTGATTCCCGCTACCGCGAAACCTACGCCCAGCGCATTCCCCCAGCCACCGGCCCCTACTATGTGAGTAAGGTGCAACGCGGAAGGCTTATCGAGCTGCAGCGTCCGCAGCACTGGTGGGGCGACACGCTACCGCTCTGCCGCCACCGCTTCAATGCGCTGGCGCTGGAGTATCATTTCCTGAACTCAGAGGCTCAGGTCTGGGAGTTTTTCCTGCGCGGTGAACTGGATGCTCTGCAAACGCGCAACATAGCGGCATGGCAGGAACGGCTGGCAGATTATCCAGGCCTGCCGACTCTGGTCTATGATGCCGAATACCCGATGCCGCCCTATGGTATAGCGCTCAATACTCGCACGCTTCCAAATCTTAATCTGCGCAAGGGGCTTCTGCAGGCCATGGATATGGATAAGGCAGTGGAGCTGATGATGCGCGGCGAAGGGCAGAGGCTCACCACCTTTCACACAGGCTATGGAAAAGCCACACCGAAGGATACACCTCAGTACAGCTTTAATCCCGCAGCAGCACGCGAATGCTTTACCTCCGCAGGTTACACGGAGACTGGTAGTGATGGCATACTGAGTAAGCCGGATGGCACAAGGCTGAGTGTGCGCTTGCTGTATTCACCCAATGAGAAAATCAGTGCGTTGCTGGCCAATCTCATCCGCAGCGCCGCATCCTGCGGAGCAGAAATAGTGCCGGAACCCGTGCCTTGGCAGGTTTGCCAGCGCCAGCTGCAGGAGCGAAGCCACCAGCTGGTCTTCTGGGCAGTGCCAGCCGCCGCACAACCGAATCCCGCCCTCTTCTTCGCGCCGGATGCCACCCCCGATTTCTCTCCCTTTGCTCTGAATTCTCCGGAAATGAACGATGCCCTGAGGCGCGGCAGTCTGTCGGAGATTGACCGTCTGGTGTATGAGCTTGCCATTTGGCTGCCGGGATGGAAGGAAAACCGCGTATACCTGGCACACCAGCCACGACTCCGCATAGTACCCAGTCCCTGGTGTTTCGATGCCCTGGATGCGCACCTGTTCTGGGTAGCAGATAAGCCATGATTCATGTCTTCCATACGTCGGCAGCAGAACTTGCCCGGAGCCGAGAGCGGCTCGCCCGACGCTGTCTGGTGGTGGTGGCGCTACCGGGACTGGCTCTTTGCTGCTGGGCACTTGCCACGCCGGTACTGGAATTCCGAAGCAAATGCACCTGCAATTTCAAAGGTGTTGCCTACATTCCGGAGGAGGAGGCAGATGCAGCATCTCCCCTGCAACTTCGTTTTGAAGCCCCACCTCCCGAACCACCGGCTCCGGCTGAACTGGCCGATGCCCTGCCCGAGTTCATTCCGCCCCAGGCAGAAGTATTATACATGGATGAAGCCGAGGCAGATCCCTCCGCAGATGAGCTGGACACTCCTTCCGATGCTCTGCTGGCGGCCAGGGGGGCTGAATCGGCTTCGAGCACACCCCCAAGGGAGATGAAAAAGAGCGCATCCACTTCCGATTCGGGCATATACACTCCGCCTGCCTACCTGGTCTGCCCGCATCCGACCTTCCCTCTGCACCTGCGCCAGCGCAGGGTCTGCGGTACCGTGGGCCTTATCATTGAGGTTTCCGCAGAAGGTGAACCTACAGAGGTAACCATCGCTGCCACCAGCGGGCATACCTCACTCGATTCACACGCCCGAAGCTGGGTTCTGAAAAACTGGCGTTTCACCCCTGCTTCCCGAGGTGGCAGAGCCCTCGCAGCCAGGGTTTCCACCTCCATCATTTTTACTTTGTGAAGAGTGGCTGCATATCCCACAAGATGAACCGCCCCGGTCGCTGTATTCTGCAGACCGGGGCGGTGTCAACTTTTCTCTCTCTTTTTACTGCACCACGCTCTCGCGGGTTACAAGCGTAGTCTACTTTCTTTTTCCTACTATGTCAAGAGCAAAAGAAGGAATTACCTGATTTTATACTGAAATTTCTTTCAGTACCTGGATGCAACGGCTATTTTCCCGCTCAGTTCCAATCGTGATGCGGATATGTCGGTGAAGACCGTAAGCAGCCATGGGGCGCATGATAACCCCCTTAGCAAGAGCTTTACGGAACACCTCCACGCCATCCCCCACATCTACCAGAATGAAATTAGTATGGCTGGGCACGTAATTCAGCCCCTGTTCCTCAAAAAAAGCCTCATATTGACGACGCCCGCGATTCACCATAGCAACGGAACGGGCAATGTGCTCGTGGTCGTCAAGCGCGGCAAGCGCGCCTACCTGCGCAAAGAGGTTGACATTGAAAGGAGAGCGGGCCTTATTGAGCAAATCAGCAATTTCGGGCGTGGTGATGGCATAGCCACAGCGGGCACCTGCCAGGCCATATGCCTTGGAGAAGGTACGGAGCACGGCGACATTTCGCCCCGCTTTCACAAAGCTCATGCAGTCAGTCGGCTCACCGGCAAACTCGATGTATGCTTCATCAATCACCACTACCACATGCTCAGGCACCCGGCTCATGAAGTTCTCCAGCTCGGCCTGCCCCACCATGGTACCCACAGGATTCGTGGGATTCGTAATGAATACCAGTCTGGTTTCCGGAGTAATGGCAGCCAGCATGGCCTCCAGATTATGAGTCCAGGTATCCCGATTGGGCACAGAGATATAGTCTGCGCCAAGGAGTTTGGCGACAATGGAATAGAGAGTGAAGCTGTAATCTGCAGCCACGACCGCAGTGCCGGGGCGCAGGAAGGCGTGCCCCAGCAGCTCAATCAACTCGCTGCTGCCATTTGCCGCCACTGTATTGGCGAACTCCACACCGTGCAGAGCAGCAACCTTGGAGCGCAAGGCAAAGGAAGCGCCATCCGGGTAGATATGACTGCCCGCAGCTGCCTGCTGCATAGCCTGAACCGCCAGAGGCGAAGGCCCCAGCGAATTCTCGTTGGAAGCCAGCTTGACAATCTCCTCCGGAGACAATCCCAGTTCTCGGGCCGTCTCCTCAATGGGTTTTCCGGGCTGGTAGGCTACCAGCTCATACACATTCTGATTCGCAAAAGGCAGGATGCTCATAACGTATACCCCTCATTATACCCCCGTCGGCAGGCGGTGCAAGTACGCATTTCGCCATAAAAAACCGCCACAAAGACCGGAGAGCGGTTTCTTCGTGGCGGTTTCAAGTACCAGCTGTGTCAATGTCAGCGTCCATGGAGGCAGCACTCCTTTCTATGGCGAGCTGCTTCTTTGCGACGGTGTTTATCCATTTTCTTCGCCTCGTGGCAGCAGTGCTTCCTGTCATGCTTTTTCACATGGTGCCGGTGCTGGTGCACGCAGCAGGCTTGTTCCTTCTTCCCAAAGTTCACATGCAGACTGGCGGCTTCGGACTGACTGTTCAGGGCAAAGAATGCCACACAGGCTACAACGGCATATTTCATCATATTTTTCATGGTCTTTGTATTGTTTTCTGTACCGGGCTTCATGCCCCGTACACTAACCAAGCGCACCAGAAAAGAGTTTTTGTTTACTTTTTCAAGTTTTTTCATCAACAAGAGCGAGAAGGATGATGCCATTTCCGCTTTCCGTTAAAAAAAATCACCCACCACGGCATCCGGGGTGGGTGATAAGACACTGTCTGAATATCTTTACTGGCGCTGTGCATCGAGCATGAGCTTGAGCGCGGCATTGAACCTGGCATTCTCAATCTTGAGTGTCTCGATACGCTTGAGTTCCTTATTGATGGCCTTGTTCAGAGCAGCAGCCGTGGCACGGGAGGCCTGGTGCACGGGGATTTTCTCCTCACTTTCTTCAAGATAAACCACGGTACCAAGAGCAGTGGAAGTCCCCTCCGCCGCACCGGTAGTCACATCAACTTCGCCGTAAATCGCCTCAAGTTCCTTCACCACCTTGGCAGCGCTCTTTTCATTACGCACCTTTTTGAGTACCTTGAGGGTCTTTTTCTGATTATCAAGGTAAATCTTGGTTTCTTCGCGCTGGAGTTTTGTTTCCTCGCGGCGTTCAGCACCGCTGCGCCTGGAGTATGCATCGGCCTCTTCCTGAGCAATGCGGGCCTGCTCTTCCTCGTATTCCTCGATGCTCATCACATCGTCCTCATCCTTCTTCACCTTCTTGGAAGTCTTGGCCTT
>JAZRBC010000091.1:0-11365 GCA_045634905.1 Akkermansia sp. | reverse complement strand
CCTCCCTCTCTGGGCGTGCTCATGACCTCTGCCCTGTGCGCGTGCGATGAGGTGATTACCCCGATGCAGTGCGAATTCCTGAGTCTGGAGGGTCTTTCGAAGATTCTCTTCATCATGGACCAGATCCGGGAGAACGGCGTGAACCCGCGACTGAAGCACGAAGGCATCATCATGACCATGTACAACAACACCAAACTGGCTAACGAGGTCATCCGCCAGGTGCAGCAGGAACTGCCGGATAAGTTGTACAGGAACTACATTCCCCGCTCCGTCCGCGTGGCAGAGGCTCCCAGCTTCGGCCGCACCATCATGGAGCACGACCGCTTCGGCTCCGCCTCCATGGCCTACCAGGCCGTGGCTCGCGAATTCATCGCCCGCCACCGCTCATAAGCGCCATGTTCAGCTGGCTTTTTCCAGCCACCTGCGAACTCTGCGGCGAAACCACTGGCGGCAGCACCCTCTGCCCCGCTTGTCTGGCAGCGCTGCCGCGCATCCCTGCCCCCATCTGCCTGCACTGCGGCGCCCCCACTGCCGGCCAGCAGACCGCCCCGGACCGCTGCGAGAACTGCTCCGGCCAGAAACGCCCCTTCATCCTGACCAGGCAGGCACTGCAGCACACAGACGAGGCCATGCGTCTCATCTACCAGCTCAAATACCACAAGGCACTGCACCTGGCAGAGCCGCTGGCGCAGCTCCTCAACGAACTGTGGGAAAACACCCCGAAACTCTGCGCGCATACCGACTGGGTACTCGTGCCCGTACCGGTGACGTATGGCAAGCTCTACACGCGCGGCTATAACCAGGCCGCCGAACTGGCCATGCAACTCGCCCGCCTGCGCAGACTCCGCGTGCTGGAACTACTCGAGCGCCGGGAAACCGGCATCATCAGCCAGACCCGACTCACCGCCAGCGCACGCCGGCTCAATGCCATGCGCGCCTACCGCCTCAAATCCTCCGGCTTCTTCACCAGAAAGAAAACCTACCCCGCCCGCCTCGTGCTGGTGGACGATGTATTCACCACCGGCGCCACCGCCCGTGCCTGCGCCACCCAGCTGAAAAAACTCCCCGGCGTGCAGGAAGTAGCCGCCCTCTCCCTCGTACGCATCGGAGCTTGATAAATGTACAAAGGACGAGGTACGAAGTACAAATGGAAAATGCGCTGCGCCCGGCGGCGCTGAGCAAAAAAAGGCCCCCGGCGCTTGCGGCGGCGGAGGCTGAAAAAAAGTGTGATGTACCGGTCTGTCAGTTCAGGCGGAAGGTGATGCGGGCCTTCGTCATGTCGTAGGGGGACACCTCGATACGCACGCGGTCGCCGACTACAAGACGGATGAAGCGCTTGCGCATCTTGCCGGAAATGTGAGCCAGGAACTCATGGCCATTGGCCACCTTCACGCGGAACATGGTGCCGGCGAGCACCGCGGAAACCACGCCTTCGAGCTCAATCTCACCCTCGCCGTCGTCGTCAACCTTCTTGGGCTTGGGGGCGGTGTTGGTGGGGCGTGCATTGCCCGCAGGACGCGGGCCGTTGGGGCGCTGCTGCGGCTTGCCGCCGCGATTATTGGGGGGATTTGCCATTATGTCGTTCTAGATTTGTTGCTTCGCGGCACGTGTGGATACGCGGACGCGCGGACAGTTTAATGCCGAAAAGCCCACAAGGCAAGCACTTTTTCGCATTTCAGGAAAAAAAGTTCCAACAAGTCACAAAATGCGGTTGACATTAAAATTGTGCTGTGCTACCCTCTGCGAGCTGACCTGTTTATGGGTCGCTATGTGGCGAAAGCCAAAACTGGAATAGATAAGAAACGACAATATGAAAACCTTCTCTGCCAAGCCTCAGGAAATTGAGCGTAAGTGGTATGTGATCGACGCTGCCGGTAAGGTGCTCGGTCAGGTTGCAGTTGAAGCAGCTAACCTGCTTCGCGGTAAGAACAAGACCATCTTCACCCCCCACGTGGACTGCGGTGACTATGTGATCATCGTGAACGCCGACAAGGTGGTGCTCACCGGTAACAAGGAGCGCGCCAAGATTTACACCCGCTACACGGGTTATGTGGGCAACCAGGTGGTGACCACCCCCGCCAAGCTGCGTAAGACTCATCCTGAGATGATTGTGGAGCTCGCCGTGAAGGGCATGATTCCCCACACCCGCCAGGGCCGCGCCCAGGGTGGCCGTCTCAAGGTCTATGTAGGCGCTGAGCACCCCCACACCGCTCAGACCCCCGAAGCTGTAACCATCGCCTAATTTTATTCTGACTATGTCTACTACTCCCTACAACGCCACTGGCCGTCGCAAGGAAGCCATCGCTCACGCTTGGCTTACCCCCGCTGAGGAAGGCAAGTCCGGCAAGATTACCATCAACCGCCGCTCCTTCGAGGAGTACCTGCCCACCGACGCTCTGCAGAACGCTGTGCTGCAGCCCTTCTACGCCACCAACACCATGAAGAAGTTCGACGTGCGCGTCGTCTGCCGCGGTGGTGGTGTGCACGGTCAGACCGGTGCTATCTCCCTGGCTATCGCCCGTTCCCTGGTCATGATTGACGAGGAATACCGCTCCGCCCTCCGCGAGCAGGGTCTGCTGACCCGCGATTCCCGCATGAAGGAACGCAAGAAGGCCGGTCGCCCCGGCGCCCGCAAGCGCTTCCAGTTCTCCAAGCGCTGATTGCCCGAATCACATTTATTCCGGAAAAGGCTTTCTTCCACCTCGGAAGAAAGCCTTTTCCGCATTGCCCCACAGCGCGAAGCGGATAGACGATTGGGGCTTCTGATATGTCAGCGTACCGCGATAGAGGGGAATTTGAAGATGTAGAAAGTAGAATTTTGAATGTACAAGTTCCCGCCTTCGCGTCACGGCTGGCGACGTGCTTGCTACGCCGATGCACGCCCCGCGCCTTTGGCGCGGTTGATTTACAGCTGCGCCAAAGGCGCAGGGAAATCTGAACATTCCACATCCAAAATTCAAAATTCTACATTCAACATTCTGCAGCTCGTGCACCCGGGGTGGAGAATCAGCAAATTCCCTGCACACCCAGACCCACCAGCAGCAGACCGGCGGCGGTTTCCAGCCAGCGGGTGGGAAAGCTGTGCAGGAGGCGCGCGGTGTGAAATGCCAGCATGGCGCATGCGAAGGTGACCACACCGATGATGCTCACCGCCAGCCCGAGCTGCAGCTCCGGGCCACCGATATCGCCCAAGGCCATGCAGGCCCCAACGGCCAGGGCATCTATGCTGGTTGCTACCCCCACAAATAAAAGACCGGCCACGCCCAGCGGTGTCTGCGATACCGATTCCGACTCATTGCCGCTCCAGGCGCCACGGATGATATTGATACCCAACGCCCCGAACACGACCAGAACCAGCCAGGGGGCCCAGGTATCCACCACCGAGCGCAGTACCTCGCCACCGCGGAATCCGAGCAGCGGCATAACCGCCTGAAATACCCCCACGGCAAGCGCCAGCCGCAACGAGGCGGCCATGCGATGCTCACGCAGCACCATGCCATACGAAAAGGCATACACGGTGGCATCCACCGCAAGAATGAGTGCTACAACTGTAATCTGGAGGTAATTCACGCGCGCGCATCATAACAAAACGGCTTCCCCAAGTCAAGCTGAGCACCGAAAAAAAGACCGGCGGAGCCTTTGGCTCCGCCAGCCTGGCGTATATTGCACTTGCTTGAAAATCTCTTACTTGCTGAAATAGCGCTTCAGCAGGCCATCGAAGCCCTTGCCGTGGCGAGCCTCGTCCTTGCACATCTCGTGCACGGTGTCATGCACGGCATCGTAGCCCAGCTGCTTGGCGCGCTTGGCGATGGCCAGCTTGCTGTTGCAGGCCCCGAACTCGGCATCGGCACGCATAGCCACGTTCTTAGCCGTGCTGTCAGTCAGCACCTCGCCCAGCAGCTCGGCAAACTTGGCAGCGTGCTCGGCTTCCTCCCATGCGTAGCGGCGGAATGCCTCTGCCACTTCGGGGTAACCCTCGCGCTCTGCCTGGCGGCTCATGGCCAGGTACATACCCACCTCGCAGCACTCACCGTGGAAGTGGTCGCGCAGCCCCTTGACCACCTCTTCATCAAGGCCCTGGGCCACACCCACGCGGTGTTCATCGGCATATACTTTTTCGGCGGTTTCATCGAGCTCCACAAAGGTATCCACCCCGCAGACGGGGCAGACCTCGGGCATGGTATCGCTCTCTACTACTTCGCCGCAAACGGTGCACTGGTATTTCATAGTCGTGTGTCTTTCGTGTGTGATTGTTATTGTCGTGTGTCTGTTGCCCCGCTCTGCGGAGCACGGGTGCACTCTAACACCACATTTCCTATCTGTCAAGCATAATTTAGAAAAATTCTAAAAATAACTGGCATTTTTCAGTCCCGGACAGAAGCTACGGAAAGCCGAAATATCGCACACGCGCGTAAGAGCTTGATAAACCAGATATGGCACTATTTCCGGCTTGACGGTACTATAAATTGTGGTAATCTACGGGCATGCGATGCATACAGTGCGGATACATGGATGATAAGGTAATCGACTCTCGTATGTCGAAAGACGGCACGTGCATACGGCGGCGGCGCGAGTGCCTGCGCTGCGGGTACCGCTACACGACCTACGAGCAGATTGAGCGCACTGAGCTTCGGGTGGTGAAGCGCGACAACCTGCACGAGGCGCTGAACCGCGAAAAGATACTGCGCGGCATGGTCAAGGCCTGCGAGAAGCGCCCGGTGAGCATGGACCAGCTGGATATTGCTGTGGATGAGATAGTGGCCGACCTGCACCGGGACCACCAGCGGGAGGTGCCTTCATCCGTCATCGGCATGAAAGTTATCGAAAAGTTGCAGAGCATTGACCCTGTGGCTTATATACGTTACGTATCCGTGTATCGCCAGTTCCGCACGGTGGACGAATTCATCGAGCTGGTGCGGCGCATGGAAATCAAGACCGTGCAGGACCCGCTGCAACGCAAACTTGCCCTCGAATAATGATAGCGTTCAAGAACAAACGCCCTGTGCTGCAGACCGGGCACTGCGTCATTTCGGACTACGACCGGGAATGGCTGGAGAATGTGCTGCAGCAGGCCGCCGATGAAGCCGGAGTACACCTGCCCTGCCGGAGCGAAATTGCCCAGGCGGTGCTGCTGTATCTGGAAGAAGCGTGCCCGCTGCATGCAGTGCCGCTGGATTATCTGTTCGGGCGCATCGCGGGCATGCTCCGGCAGGCGGGGCTGCCACTCATTGCCGAACACCTGCGCACCCAGACTCCGCCGGTGCGCATAGACCTGGATGAGCTGGCGCAGAACAGCCCCCTGCCCCTGTTCTTCTACAGCACGCTGAGCACGCAGCTGGAGCAGCTCCGGCAGCTCGGGCTCACCACCTACGAATTTGCCGGCGCCGAAGCCTGCAGCAAGCTACTGGGCGCGCGGCAGCGGCTTTGCCCCACCCAGCAGCGCGCGCTGGACGAGTTGAATGATTTTCTGGCGCACCAGCAGAAACTTGCCAGCTGAGAAAAGGTATTTTTTGATAAAGATAAAGCGCAGAGCGCGTACTTATTCACAGAGGAAGGTGGATTCTCCTTGCCAGCAGGCAGCTGCTGTGCTAGACTAACAGCATCTTTCCAAACACCAGCGCCACACATACTCACCATGGACAAACTCATCGTCGAAGGCGGCACTAAACTCAGCGGTTCCGTCAATATCAGTGGTTCTAAAAACGCGTCTCTCCCCATTCTGGCAGCAGCCCTGCTCACCGATGAACCGGTGCGCATCTCCCGCGTGCCGGACGTATCGGACACCAACTACATGCTGCAGATTCTCAGCCAGCTGGGCTGCTCTGTAGAACGCTCCAGCGGCACCGTGCGCATTGAGTCTCCGGAGGGTATATCGCACAAGGCTTCCTACGAACAGGTGCGCAAGATGCGAGCCTCCATCTGCCTGCTCGGCCCGCTCATGGCGCGCATGAAGAAGTGCGTGCTCCCCCTGCCCGGCGGCTGCGTCATCGGCGACCGCCCCGTGGATCTGCACGTCCGCGGCATCAAGGCTCTGGGTGCCCGGGTGCAGGTGAAGGGCGGCAACCTGGTCATTGATGCGCCGAATGGTCTGGTGGGCACCACCATTGACATGCGCGGCGACAGCGGCCCCACCGTGCTGGGTACGGACAATGTGATGATGGCCGCTGTACTGGCCAAGGGCACCACGGTCATTGAATCCGCAGCCCGCGAGCCGGAGGTGGTTGACCTCGCAAACTTCCTGAACAAGATGGGTGCCCGGATTGAAGGCGCAGGCTCCCGCACCATCACCATCCACGGCGTGGAGAAGCTGCACGGCTGCGACCACACCGTGATTCCGGACCGCATTGAGGCCGGCACCTTCATGGTGGCTGCCGCCATGGTGAGCGATGGGCTCATGATTAACCGCGTGTACCGCCCGCACATGAAAGCCATCTCCGACCTGCTGGTGGAGTGCGGCCACCGCGTGGAATACAACGAGGACGGTACCTCCGTATTCGTGGCTCCCGGTGAAAATCCCCGCAGCGGCAAAATTCTCACCAACCCCTACCCGGAGTACCCCACGGATATGCAGGCGCAGATGACGGCGCTCTTTGCCATCACCCCCGGCATCAGCGTGGTGAAGGACACGATTTTCCCGCAGCGCTTCATGCACTGCTCCGAGCTCAAGCGCATGGGAGCCAATATCAAGGTGGACAGCGGCACCGCCATCATCACCGGCGTGAGCGGTCTTTCCGGCGCACCGGTCATGGCCAGCGACCTGCGCGCCAGCGCTGCGCTGGTACTTGCGGCTCTGGCTGCCGAGGGCACCACGGAAATTCACCGTCTCTACCACATTGACCGCGGGTATGAGATGCTGGATGAGAAGCTCATGACCCTGGGTGCAAAGGTGCGCCGCGTCCGCGACCTGGAGGAACCGAATCTGGAAGACGCCTGAGTTTTTTTCAAAAGACTGATTTCCACGCGGCACCCTGCGCAGGGTGCCGCGTTTTCTATTTGGTAGCACATGTATCCCAACGCTCAGCGGTAAATGAATGTTTATATCTCTTAGCCCGGCTCTGCCGGGCTAAATTTCGACCGCCAGCGGCGGATTTAGATGCCGCCTTTGGCGGCAATTTCGACCACACCGTACGGTGTGGATTTCGATGCCCGCCCCGGCGGGCAATGAGAAAACTTCAGTTCCGCCCCCCCTGGTAACTCCTTTAACCGCCGGGGTGAAGTCCCGTGCTCCGATTAAGGAAAGAACACATGTGGTTTGGTATGTCAGAAAGCAATTTCTCTCTTGACCCCTGCCGCGGAAAAACATATACTGAGGAGCATAGTATACGATACCCCAGTTACGCGACATGCACCGCATCACCAGTTTCATCTTTCTGCTCGCAAGCTGCCTTCTGCTGCCTCTGACGGCGAATGCCTCCATATTCAAACGAGAACGTCCGCCCCGGCAGCTGCCCACACAGATTGAATCCATGCGCGGGCAGCAGAATTACCTGCTCAACGCCGCGAAGTTCGACGCAGAGGCCTGGGTCTACTACGTCTACCAGATTGACCTTCCGGCCGGAGCCTCGACATTCAGCAGATACCAGTTCAATAAGAACACCGAATTTCTGGCACCTGCGCACAACGCCATTCAGGGAAAAGGCGCCGAACTCATCATGCACCTCCACTACGACAAGGAGCTGGCAGCCCGATACACAAGATACAAACACAGCGGGAACCACAGCCACCTGGTCGATATTCCTACCCTGGCCAGGGAATGCAGCCTGAAATGCCCCATTGTCAACACAGACTCGCATCTGGCCCGCAGAACACTCTTCAGCTACACGCCGGGAAACTACATCAACGAGCGTTTCTGTGCGCTCGATGCGCATGGCAATGTGCTCGCGTATTTCAGCCGAATCAACAATTCCATCATCATGTATAACCTGCCGCTGAAGAGCCGGAAAGTGCTCCGAAGCTCAGGGTTCACGCCTGATGAATGGGAAGCAACCGCCATCACCGACAGCTACGAGGAGCTGGTAAAACTGGCTCAGCGCAGAGAACTGGCCTATAGGACTCAGGGGAAATCGACCTCCCGCCCCGCGAGCAATTCCGAGCCCGGGAAGACAGCAAAGGCAAGCACGAAAAAGCCTAAGAAATCCACTTCCCCCAAACGCCCCACCCGGCTCGATGAGGATGAGGAGGAAGAGGACGATGATGATTTCCTCGATGAAGAAGAGGATGAAGACACGGATGATGAGGAAGAAGAGGAGGAAGACGAGGACGAGTTCCTCGATGAAGAGGACGAATAAGAGTAATTTCACCCCAGGAAGCGGCCGTTGTTTCAGACTTCGGCCGCTTCTTTCTTTTACGTGTTGACTTTTGGCGGGAAAGGGCGTAGAATGTCGCGCGTATGACCACAAACGCTAAAAGCTACAAAGACACCATCTTCCTGCCGGACACCACGTTCCCCATGCGTGGTGATCTCACGACCAAGGAGCCGGCGCGTCTGGAAAAATGGGAGAATGAGAAGCTTTATGAGCGAATTATAACGCGCCGCAAGGCGCAGAATGCCCCCCGTTTCGTGCTGCACGACGGTCCTCCCTTCGCCAATGGCGATGTGCACATGGGTACCGCCCTGAACAAGGTGCTCAAGGACCTCATCGTGAAGAGCAAGACCATGGCCGGCTACTACGCCCCCTTTATCCCCGGCTGGGACTGCCACGGCCTGCCCATCGAGGCCAAGGTGGTCAAGGAGTTCCAGGGGCTGGAACCCGCTGAAATCCGCCGCCGCTGTACGGAGTTCGCGCTCAACTACATTGACCTGCAGCGCGTTTCCTTCCGCCGCCTCGGCGTATTCGGTGACTGGTTCAACCCGTACATCACCATGGAGCCCAAGTACGAGGCCGATATCCTCCGCGTGTTTGCCAGGCTGGTGGAAAGCGGCGCTGTGTACCAGTCCATGAAGCCGGTGCAGTGGAGCTATGCCCACCACACCGCCCTGGCCGAAGCCGAGGTGGAATACATGGAAGACACCTCCACCGCTATCTACGTGGGCTTTGAGATGGATGGCGCTGTGTGCGGCATCGAGGGCTGCGAGATGGTCATCTGGACCACCACTCCCTGGACCCTGCCCAGCAACCTGGCCATCGCCCTGAACCCGGATTTCACCTACGTGGTGGGCCGCTACGCCAAGGAAGGCGCCGAGCGCAAGTTCATCATCGTGCGCGAGCTCATCGAAACCGTTTCCGCCAAGACCGGCTGGACGCTCGTGGAAGAGCTGGCCACCTTCAAGGGCAGCGAGCTGGAGAAGCGCACCGCCCGCCACCCCTTCCTGAACCGCGAATCCCTCATCATCAACGCCGCCTACGTAACCACCGATGCCGGTACGGGTGCGGTGCACATTGCCCCCGGCCACGGTGCAGATGACTACATTGCCGGCATGGCCTATGGCCTGCCCGTGCTCTCCCCCGTGGACGATGACGGCAACTACACTGCCGAATGCGGCCTGCCCCACCTGGTGGGCAAGCACGTGTTCCAGAGCAACGAGGACATCATCACCCTGCTGGTGGAAGGCAACCGCCTGCTGGCCCGCGAGGAGTTCACCCACCAGTACCCGCACTGCTGGCGCTCCAAGACCCCCATCATCTTCCGCGCTGTGAAGCAGTTCTTCATCAGCATGGAGAAGCTCCGCGGCATGGCTCTGGAGCAGATTGACAAGACCGAGTGGATGCCCGCCTGGGGCCGCAACCGCATTTACAGCACCGTGGAAGCCCGCCCGGACTGGTGCATCTCCCGCCAGCGCACCTGGGGTGTGCCGCTGCCCGTGTTCTTCGATGAGAACGACCAGCCGGTGCTCTGCGCCGACATCGTGAACAAGGTGGCCGACCTGGTGGCTGAGCACGGCACCAATATCTGGTTCGAGCTTACCAGCGAACAGCTTTGCGAGAAGCTGGGCCTGCCCGCCAACCTGAAGAAGGGCAAGGACACCCTCGACGTGTGGATTGACTCCGGCTGCTCCCACGTGGCCGTGCTGGAGCGCCACCCCGAGCTCTGCACCCCCTGTGATGTATACCTGGAAGCTACCGACCAGCACCGCGGCTGGTTCCAGAGCTCCCTCATGCTCTCCTGCGCCTGGCGCGGCACCGCCCCTTACAAGAAGGTGCTCACCCACGCCTTCGTGGTGAACCAGGACCGCTCCAAACTCTCCAAGAGTGCCCAGGGCACCTACACCAAGCCCACCAATGCCAAGTACTTCTACGAGAAGTACGGCGCAGACATTGTGCGCCTGTGGGTGAGCAGCGTGGACTGGCAGAACGAAGTTCCCTTCGGTGAGGATCTGTTCAAGCAGATTACCGACCCCTACCGCCGCCTGCGCAATACCCTGCGCATTCTGCTGGCCAACCTGAAGGGCTACAACGGCGAGCAGCCTGAGAAGCTGGATGCCACCGATGCCTGGATTCTGGAGCGCACCAACACTCTCATCCGCGAAGTGCGCGCGGCCTACGAAGGCTACGAGTTCCGCAAGGTGTTCATGGCTATCAACCAGTTCTGCACCAATGACCTCTCTGCCCTGTACATCGACATGACCAAGGACAGCCTGTACTGCGATGCCGCGGACTCCCCGCACCGCATCAGCAAGCAGTTTGCCATTGCCCGCGTGTTCGATGTGCTGGTGAAGCTGCTGGCCCCGGTGCTGGCCTACACCTGCGACGAAGCCTGGGAGCACGCCGGCAACGCCGGTTCCGTGCACGAGCAGGACTTCCCCACCGCCGACCCCGCTTTCGATGCCGGCCTCACCGCCACCTTCGACCGCCTGCAGCAGATTAAGAGCGTGATTCAGGTAGCCATCGAAGCCCAGATTAAAGCCAAGGCCTTCAAGAAGAACAACGAAGCCGCTGTCACCCTCACTGTGCCCGCCACGGAGGATGCCGCCGTGCTCGCCCTGCTGCAGGACAAGCAGTTCGCCAAGGAGTTCTTCATCGTGGCCGACCTGGAGGTAGCCACCGGCGCCGAGCTGGCCGCCACCGCCGCCATGACCCCGCACGCCATGTGCCCCCGCTGCCGCCGCTACGAGCCCGCCGTGAACGAGGATGGCCTCTGCGAACGCTGCGCCGCCGTCATGGCCTGATAACAAACGATTCAACAACCAACGGACAGGCGCACTCCTCGCACGGAGCGCGCCTGTCGTCATCCCGAGAAAAAAACATGTCCCGCCGTATTTCCCCCTGGCTTATCGTCCTCATCATCGCGCTCTACATTCTGGACCAGCTCACCAAGTGGGCCGTGGTGCTGAACTTCCCCTATGACTGGGCGCATTCCTTCAGCACCAGAATCATCCCCGTGATTCAGGGCAGCGACTTCATGAACTTCTGCCTGGTGCGCGTGC
>JAZRBC010000090.1:0-4754 GCA_045634905.1 Akkermansia sp. | reverse complement strand
TCGGAGTAAAGTGGGGGCATGAGCACACTGCATTGCCCGAGTCTGTATCAGTATACGCGCCGCCTGACCCGCGAGGTGATGGTGGGAAATGTGGGGATTGGTGGTACCAATCCTATCCGTATCCAGTCCATGCTGACCAGCGACACGCTGGATACGGCGGGCTGTGTGCGCGAATCACTGGCTCTGGCCGAGGCTGGGTGCGAAATCATCCGTCTGACGGCGCAGACCAAGGTGTATGCCGCGAATCTGGAGAATATTGCCCGCGAGCTGCGCGCTGCCGGATGCAATGTACCGCTGGTGGCAGATATCCACTTCAAACCCGATGCCGCCATGGAGGCTGCCAAGTGGGTGGAGAAAATCCGCGTGAATCCCGGTAACTTCGTGGATAAGAAGAAGTTTGTGGAGCGTGACTACACCGACTACGAGTACGAAGAGGAAATCGAAAAGATTCGCAAGTCATTCACTCCGCTGGTGCTTTTCTGCAAGGAACACGGCCGCGCCATGCGTCTGGGTGCCAACCATGGCTCCCTCTCCGACCGCATTCTGAACCGCTATGGCGATACCCCCGACGGCATGGTGGAAAGTGCGTTGGAGTTTGCCCGCATTGCCCGTGAGCTGGATTACCACCAGCTGGTGTTCTCCATGAAGTCCTCCAATGTGAAGGTCATGATTCAGGCCTACCGCCTGCTGGTGAAGCGCCTGGCGGAGGAGGGGCTGGACTGGAACTACCCCATCCACCTGGGCGTGACCGAGGCCGGTGAGGGTGAAGATGCCCGCATCAAGAGCGCTACCGGTGTGGGGTCTCTGCTGGCAGACGGCATAGGCGATACGCTGCGTGTGTCGCTCACCGAGGACCCGGTGTACGAGATTGCCCCCGGTTTCGAGCTGGCGGCTCCCTATCAGCCCGGTGTGGTGGCAGCAGCTGCTCCGCTGGCGCTGAATGCGCCGGATGCCTTTAATCCCTTTGAGTTCAACAAGAGAAAGGCCGAGGTGATTACCCGCGGTGGTGTGACGCTGGGGTGGAATGAACCCGTGCGCGTGGTGCTGCCGGAAGCCGCCTGCAAGGCGCTCGAACCCGCGGTGATGAAGGATTTCATGCCTGAAATCTCTGCTGAGGATTGCGCTGCTGTGGAGCTTGACCCGCGCGATGCCGCTGCCACCGCTGCGCTGGCAGATGCTCCCGCTACGCTGGTAACGGTGAAGGATGGTATCGATATGCCGGTGGTGCAGGCTTTCCGTCTGCTGGCTGCGGTGATTCCGAGCCGCCACAGCATTCTGCTGAAGGATACGCTGCTCAATGGCCAGGACACGCTTTCCGCCCCCATGGCCGGTGGTGTGAATGCCGGCGCGTTGCTGTGCGACGGTATCGGCAATGCCGTGCTGGTGCGCCGAGAGGCAGACCCCGACAAGTCTGCCCGCCTGGGCTTCAATATCCTGCAGGCTGCTGGTGTGCGCCTGAGCAAGACCGAGTATGTTTCCTGCCCGTCCTGCGGTCGCACTCACTACAACATTCAGGAAGCCGCCGCCCGTATCCGCGAGGCCACGGGCCACCTGAAGGGCGTGAAAATCGCCATCATGGGCTGCATTGTGAATGGCCCCGGCGAAATGAGCGACGCTGATTTCGGCTACGTGGGTGGCGCACCGAACAAGATTAACCTCTACGTGGGTCACAACCCGGTGGTCATGAATATCCCGCAGGAGGAAGCAGTGCAGCACCTTGTGCAGCTTATCAAAGACCACGGCCGCTGGGTAGACCCGGCCTGAGTTTAGGCATATCGTCTGCCTTAGTCAGATTACATCCAGCCCCTTTCCCGGGGGCTGGATGTTGACTTTCATGCATTGATTGTGAAATAATACGGTGGAGCGGGGGCTTTCCTTACTCTTCCTCCTGAATCAGACAGGGATGGCCGCTGGGGCCTATGCGTTCTGCCAGGATGGCAGCCAGGTCAACCGAGCCGAAGAAATCGGCGTTGCGGATGCGTTTGAGTTCGCTGCGGATGGGCAGGGTGTCGATTTGCTCCTGCACAAAGTCGGCACGGAGCAGGCGACCGTGCGAGTAGTATAACTCACCCTGCTGAGCTCTTAGAATCCGTGCTGCGGCCATGGCTGATGCTCGGTCGGTGATGCCGGGCAGTACTTCTGCCAGCGTTCGTACGTAGTGCAGAACCTCCGTTTCGCTTCTCTGACCTCCGGAACACGGGGCCGGATTATTCAGGGAAAGATCGCGCCCATCGGAATAATCAAACCAGACGGGGTATTGGTACACCTTGCCATCGAGCAGTACCCGGACCTCCCAGCACTCGTAATATTTTTCATTTACGGTGCAGGAATCACGGCTGTCGGTGATTTCAAAGCGATTATCCGGAAACACCAGCTGGTCAATCATGGATTCGTGTGCATCATCCGTAAGGTTATAATTACGGATGCGGGCGATGCTGATGGATGCGGGCACCCGCCAGGCTGTTTCCGGAGTGAAGCCGGGGCCTCCGCTTATATCCCGGTGTTCGTCGTAGGCGGAATTCGCCAGTCTGTCCCGAAAGAGGTCATGGAGCATCTGCCCGATTTCCGGCGTGAGGGGCTCCGCTTCGTAGGCATCGTGCGGGCTGCCCAGATGCCCGGCCAGCAGCTCAGAGCCGTAGTAGTGGTGCGCGCAGAGCTCATCTTTGAGCGCATCAATGCTTTCTTCCGTATCAGGCGGAGCACCCGGACTTGTGTAATCAAAGCCCAGGTCGTGGGCAGCACTGCTCAAGTCCTGCAGGTAGTCGGCTGCAGCGTCGGCCGTGGCCCGGTCGGTTACGCTGCGCAGAATGCTCAGCCGCCGCTGGTTGCGCAGGCTGAGGGCCTTTGCCAGATTCTCTTGGCTCAGGTTGACTCGCTGGGCTTCCGCTTCGCGCTCGTCGGGGCTGTTGGTGGTATCTATCCACACCTTCACTTCATGTTTTCTGCCCCGGTGCATGAGTGCCACGGTGGTAATCTGGTAGCGCCGGCCTTCATGCTGCTGCTCCTCCCAGCCTGTCTGCAGGGCATTCTGACCGCCAATGAGAGATTCCGGGAAAAAGTATTCGGCTGCGCTCTGGTACTGCCATTGTGAGTTGATGTACCTGTGGTGAATCCAGGCGGTCTCCCGGCTCAGTCCGGGGCCTCCGCTTACTTTGGCCCGGAGCGGTGCGGGAACCAGCTCCAGGCTGCGGCGGATGCGTTCCACCAGCTCTGCCTGTATTTCCGGGGTGACGGGGGCGGGGAGCAAGGCGGCTCCGGGCTCGTCGTGCCTGAGAGCCAGCGCCAGAGCTGACGAGCCATGAAAGTGCTGCATCTGCAGGTGCTCGATTTCTGCCTCGAAGTTGATATCGTCGTCTGTATCCCTGAAAAATTGCGGATGCTGAATCAGCCTGGCCGCGGCTTCAGCCTTCTCCGTGTCTGTGATACGGCGCAGGAAGTCAATCTTCTGCTGTACTGGCCAGTTGCTCACCTCAGCGGCGGATTGAGCGGTTGCCGGCAGCAGCGCGAGAAGAAAAAGGTAAATGAAGGTGCGCATACTCCCACAAGTAGAAACGCCCTGCGCATGCGACGCAGGGCGTTGATTAAAGGATAAAATCAGGGCTTTATTCGCAGGCATTGGCAGCCTCGGCCATGGCGGCGGCCATGGTGTCAGCACCCAGGCCAACGGCAATCTTGGTCAGATTGGCCACGATGTCGATGAGCTTCATTTTGCTGCCATAGGGAAGCAGGTTGGCAGCGGCGGTGGGGCTTTCGCTCATCATCACGGGCATGATGGTGGCGGCAGCCTTGCTTTCGTTCAGGCTTTCAGCGGCAACCATGAGATTGGCCAGTTCCTGCGAGGCAGAGATAGCGCCGATAACCTGCATGCGCTCAGCTTCGGTCAGGGGTTCAAGCTTGCTCAGGATGTTCGGGGTCACATTGGTAAGCACGGTGTGCAGTTCGTCGATGAGCGTTACCAGTTCCTTGTCCTTGGCATTGGTTACTACGGGGGTAAGCTCGCTCACAGCGCCGGTCAGGGCGGCGGTGGCATCGGTGGTGGCATCGGCATAGACGCTCATGCAGAAAGCAGGAGCAATGGCCAGAGCGGTGAAGAAATTCTTGTTCATCATCTGTCGGGAATTATGGTTTGTTGTGAAATGAAAGTTCCTCGCTGCGATTGACAGCATGCTGAAAATAACACGCGAAGCTTGGCACGTCAAGTATATTCTTCTCTAACATGATGGGATTTCAGTGACATACGGCTATTGCCGCCACGAATCGAGCGCTGGTTTTGGCGGGGATATTACGCGTTGGCATAATGAAGCGAGATTGTTGTTTTCGGAGCACGGGACTTCAGTCCCGTAAATCACGGAGAGGTTAATCGGGATGAAGTCCCGTGCTCCGATGAAGTTCATCGCTAAAGTCCAATTTATTGCGCAGAGTTGCTTTTATTCAGGCCAGCCCCTGGCGCATGGCGGCTACGTCCGGGGTGCGGCCGAACCAGTGTTCGAAGGCGATGGCACCCTGCCAGAGGAGCATGCCGAGCGCGGTGGCAGCGGTGCAACCGCGGGCTGCTGCGGCGCGGCGCAGGGCAGTATCGTGGGTCACGATGTCGTATACCATCTGCCCGGGGCTCAGCCAATCCGGGGAGATGGCCATGGGGCCACCCTCGTGCAGTCCCAGACTGGTGGCATTCACTACCAGATTTGCGGCCGCCAGGGCTGCAGGCAGTTCTGGTGAATCAAAATGAAGGGTGGCAATGGGGGCTGAGGTGT
>JAZRBC010000089.1:0-1601 GCA_045634905.1 Akkermansia sp. | reverse complement strand
CCATGCGGCATAGGCAAACAGACCGAAAAACAGCACCCCCAGCTGCGCCAGAATCAGCTTCAGCCCGCTTTCATCCCAGGTGGTGAGCCCCGACAGCATCCGCCCGCCCTGCCACAGGGTGATACCCAGACAGACCAGCGCAAGCACCGCCGTGCACACGCTCACAAACCAGGGGGAAATGGTCTCGCGGCTCATATCACACAGCAGAGAATGATAAGCAGCACCAGAATCACGATGACAAGCCCCCACACCCAGTGCCGCACAAACAGCTCCAGGAAAAGTTCGACGATGAACTCTATAATCGCTTCAAGCATGGCTCAGTATGGTCTGCCACCGTGGAACGCAGGTGCCAGCACCATCACCGTGCGAGGCAGCAGGTAAAGCGAAAGCTTCTGGTTCTTATCGGTGAAGTGGTGCACGCTGTGGTCCTGGCGGGCAAAACCGCCGAATCGGGCATCATCAGAATCCAGCACCACCTTCCACTCACCCGCCTTGGGGGCAGGCAGCTGGTAGTCGGGAATGGCACGGGTGCCGCTCCAGTTGAACACAAAGACAAGCCCCCCGCGTTCAAAGGCCATCACCTGGTTCTCCTCGTCCATGTTCAGCGGGCGGGCGGGCGCTGCGGCCAGCAGGTCGCGGCGCTGTGCCAGCTCTACCATGGCGCGGTCAAACTCGTTCAGATAACGGTAGCGCAGCAGCTTGTTATCCACCAGGCTCCACTGGCGGCGGCAGTACTGGTACGAATTGTCATTGCCCTCGCGTGGGAAATCAATCCACTCCGGGTGGCCGAACTCGTTGCCCATGAAGTTGAGCCAGCCCTCGCCGCCGGCCGCCAGCGTGGCCAGGCGAATCATCTTGTGCAGCGCCATACCGCGGTCGATGATGACGCTGGGCAGGTCGCAGCTCATGTGGGTATACATTTCGGCATCCATCAGGCGGAACGCTATCGTCTTGTCGCCCACCAGCGCCTGGTCGTGGCTTTCGGCATAGGCGATATTGGCCTCGCCATAGCGGCGGTTGATGAGGGTATACCAGATATCGCCCACGCTCCATTCCTCATCCTTCTTCTCCTTGAGCATCTTGATCCAGTAATCCGGCAGCCCCATGGCCAGACGGTGGGTGAACCCGAAACCGCCCTCATCCACCGGGCGGCAGAGCCCGGGCATACCGCTCATATCCTCCGCTATGGCAAAGGCACCGGGGCGGGCCTGCTGCACCAGCGTGGCCGCCAGCTGCAGATAGGTCACCGCGCTCAGGTTCACCTGTGTGTTGAAATAGCAGCCCAGGTCGGTGAACGGTTCGTGCCCGTGGTGCAGGTAGAGCATGCTGGTCACGCCATCGAAGCGGAAACCGTCGAAGCGGAACTCATCCAGCCACCAGCGCAGGTTGCTCAGCAGGAACTGCAGCACCTCCTCCTTGCCGTAGTCAAAGAGGCAGCTGTCCCAGTCCGGGTGCATACTGTCGCGCAGCCCTGCGCAGAAATACTGCCCGCCAGAGCCATCAAAGTTATTCAGTCCCTCTGCCATGTTCTTCACCGCGTGGGAGTGCACCACATCCAGCAGCACCGCAATACCCAGCCCGTGCGCCGTGTCGATGAGGTA
>JAZRBC010000088.1:0-7384 GCA_045634905.1 Akkermansia sp. | reverse complement strand
GCGGACGCCGCATCCTGAAAACCGGGCGATGGCCGTCTCTGTTCGCCGCCTTGATTTACGGTGGCATTGTGCTGGTACTCACCATTGTTCTGCCTCTCTGCATTGATTTGTAAGTTCATTTTCCACAGAACAAACGCCCTGCCTGTCAGCGCAACAGGCAGGGCGGTCTGTTTATGGGAAATGCAGAATTAATCCTCAGCCGGATACCTGGCGGCATGTCGTTCCACGGCCATGGCGAAAAAGCCCCCGGGGCATCATCCCGAGGGCCTTTCCGGCATTCCAACAAAGCTCGATAGTCAATTTACTTTCGGCGGCGGCGCATTGCCAACCCTGCCAGAGCCATCAAACCCAGTGCCGTAGACGAGGGTTCGGGAACAGCTGGCGTGCCCGGAGTGGCACCCGGCTCCGAAGGATCGGAGGGCAGCCCTGAGCTCAGGTATACCAGGCCAGCCGCCTTGTCGAAATTGATATAATAATCATCCTTCCAATCATTGTCAAAGTAGTTGCTGGCACTCACACTCACATTGCCATCCTCACCGGCAACCACTGGTGCGCCATCAAGATTGAACAGGAATTTCACCATAGCAACATCGCTGAAGATAATGATCTGCGCATCGGGGTCTGAAAGAGAATCCAGCGTCAGTACCAGGTTAATCTTGCTCGCATCGCTCGTACTGAGAGTCAGCTCATGACGGCCCAGCGACACAGAGCCGCCGCTCGCATCATACGTTGCCCCACCCATGAGCACCAGATCTGCGCTCAGCATAGCACCTTTCAGAGTGGGATCCATATTGTCCACAGGAGTCAGCGTCTGAGCCAGAGGCGCAGCCATCTTCCCGGAGGAAGCTGCACTCACCGAGAATGTAGCCGATTCATTGACTGTAATCTTTCCAGCACTCACCAAAGCACTCTCACCCAGGCTCAGCTTCATGTCGGCACCCAGCTCTATATGATTCTTGCCGACATTCAGACTACCTCCATTCAGTACAAGACTGGCAGAAGCGGACAAGCTTACACCACCCGTGGAAGCATCAATCACACCGGCATCCATCTGCAGCGTTGCATCCACCAGCTCCAGAGTGCCGGCATTCAGACTACCACCCTGCATCTTCAGCGTAGCATCTGTCAGCGTCACCTGCCCGGCTGTCACCGCAGCGCTGCCGCTCAGCTCCATGCTTGTGCCGGAGTCCAGCGCAAGAGCGTGCTCACCATTGTTAAGCGTGCCACCCGTCATCTTGATATCGGCAGCCTGCACCGCCATACCCTGGGCAGAGGCATCCAGAGTGCCACCCTCCATCGTCAGATTCGCACCATTCAGCGTCACCTGGCCGGAAGCCGTCAGCGCAGCATCACCTGCCATATCCAGCGCAGCATTCTCCAGCTTCACCTGGCCGGCAGTCACCTGGCCACCGCTCAGCTCCATGCTTGTGCCGGAGCCCAGGTCCAGAGTCTTTGTGCCGATGTCCAGCGTGCCGCCAGAAATGGCAACATCATAAGTCTTCTCCGCAGCGCCTTCATCTGCCAGTGCCACCTCCGGGCTGCTCTTCCTCACCACCAGGTCACCGCCTGTGGCCGTCAGCTCGCCGCCCTGCATCTTCAGCGTGGCATCTGTCAGCGTCACCTGCCCGGCTGTCACCCCAGCGCTGCCGCTCAGCTCCATGCTCGTGCCGGAGTCCAGCTCAAGAGCGTGCTCACCATTGTTAAGCGTGCCACCCGTCATCTTGATATCGGCAGCCTGCACCGCCATACCCTGGGCAGAGACATCCAGCGTGCCTCCCTCCATCGTCAGTGTCGAGCCTGCCAGCTCCACCTGGCCGGAAGCCGTCAGCACGGCATTGCCTGCCATATCCAGTGCAGCATTCTCCAGCTTCACCTGGCCGGCTGTCACCTGGCCACCGCTCAGCTCCATGCTTGTGCCGGAGCCCAGGTCCAGAGTCTGGCCGCCGATATCCAGCGTGCCGCCGGTCACCGAAACATCATAAGTCTTCTCTGCAGCACCTTCATCTGCCAGCGCCACTTCCGGGCTGCTCTTCGTCACCACCAGGTCATCGCCTGTGGCCGTCAGCGTGCCGCCCTGCATCTTCAGCGTGGCATCTGTCAGCGTCACCTGCCCGGCTGTCACCGCAGCGCTGCCGCTCAGATTCATTTCTGCACCAGTGTCAAGAGTCAGCTTCTTCGAACCGATAGACAGCGCACCACCGGTCATCGTAATGCCAGCGGCATTACTCGCCGTAAGGTCGCCGGCCGTTGCAGTCAGATTAGCGGTGCCACTCATGTCGAGCGTAGCGCCATCCAGCGTCACCTGCCCGGCTGTCACCACGGCATCACCCGTCAGATTCAACGAGCCATTTTTCTCCAGCTGAATCAGGCCCGTACCAGGCTCATCCTTTGTTGCGCCTACATTCAATTTAGCGGAAGCAACATCCACCCGGGCGGTATTCACCTGCTGGCCATCAACGCTCAGCTTACCACCAATATCCAGCATACCGCCGATATTCACGATGGCATGCTCCACAATCTGCAAACTGCCACCATGCACCGTCACATCGCCGCCAAGCGTGCTGGTGCGGGAAATATCCACTTTCTCTGCATATCTGCTGTCAAATCCCTTCTGATTCTGCAGATACCCCTGGACGTGCTGCCCTGTGAAAACCACGTTACCAGTGGCATCCTGCTTCACATTATCAATATCAAGATATGATGAGTTGATATCCAGGTCACCCATCAGGTATACAGCGTCTCTGAACTCAATAGTGGATGTAGATGAGTTGGAGGTTGAGAACACATTCTTAGCATCTCCATTCTCACCATAAATGCTTCCCATACGGCAATTGCCGGAATTGGCGTCCGAATGCTCCTTGACATAGTTATTCCCAAATACCACGCGATCATTGCCTGCAATAACCAAGGAGGCGTCGCTGAGCTCAGCGCCTATATAAATAGCCGCACCATAGCCTGTATAAGCCTTGTATGTGGTCAGATAATTACCACTGAACTCAACAGTGCCATTATTCGCCAGAGTCATACCGGATGCAGCGTATACCGCACCGCCGTATACATTGGTTTTACCATTCTGCTCTCGGCCAACGTAGTTCCCGGTAAATTTGACACTATTATTCCCGGAAATGGTAATTTCGGGGCCATACATCTTTTCATCCGCTCTAACTGCAGCCTTAGCAAAAATAGCACCACCCTCGTTATACGCGTAGTTACCGCTGAAGGTCACTGCCCCACTATTATTCTTGATGAGAATTTGATCATTATGCCACGCGGCTATAGCACCACCACTGGTATGACCTTTATGGCCTACCCCCATACCTGACGCTGAATTATTGCTGAACGCAACATCTATATTATCGATGAGGCTAAGTGCGTTTTTCCATCGATTTGTCTCTATCCCGTTATGCAAGGATATTGCACCACCATAAGATGATCCGGATTCATGCCGCGCAGAACAACCCGTAAATGTCACGCTATCATTACCCGTAAAATTCACGTCGCCAGAATAAATACAGATAGCACCACCATAAGTGGTTGTATCCTCCTCTATGGCAGAAACATAAGAGCTATCAAACAGCACTGCACCATTGTTCTTGAAATTCAAGCCATCTGCTTTGACGCCGGCATAAATCGCACCACCAGCTACCTGTATCGCCGCATCAACCTTAGACTCGTGAACCTGAGCTGCACTTGTGTTTCTGAAAGTCACCGAGCCACAGTCCTCGAAGGAGAATGTATTATTACCATTTATTATAGACAGAACACCGCCTCTATTAGATATAGACCACGTTTGTGACCGCGTATCTGCAAACAACACCTTGCCCACGTTCTTTATCACGGAATTACTCACATTCGATGCATAGAGAAAAGCACCTGGAGCACTCGTGACTCCTGTCGCACTGGAGGCAGTATCTCCGTCTAACACTAAACTTTCCAAATCCTCTATATGCAGGCTGATATCCCGGAAAACACGATGCGTATCAGGAGACCCGGTTGTGCCATCAATACCAGTGAACGTCAGCCTATAACGTTCATCTGTTCCTGAAGTATCAGGGTTATCAGGTGTTTTTGAAGTAAATATATAGGTAGGCTTGGTACTACTCGATATAAATGATGTGGTGCCACTTGTTGGAGTTGTCTTTATAGTTACATCCTGCGTGAGAACATAGTACTGATCGGTGGCGGTAGTAGTTCCTTTAGGCTGCTTAGAAGACTGTTGCGCAATCTCCGTTGGATTGACAGTTGGGGTAATGTCGGTTACAGCAGCATGGACGGCAGGCGCGGCGGCCAGCAGTGCGCTTAACAAGGAAACAGGCAGATGAAGTTTCATGTTCAGAGTCTTAGAGAAGTGAAAGGCTTTCGTTCAAGACGAGCAGGTACGCCACTCGTTCAACGGAGCAGAAGCAGTATATCGCATTCTCAATGTGATTGCGCCTCTTCTAACGTAAGATATTGAAGAATCAATATTTTACACACAATAAGTTATCAGCGCCAAAAATCCCTACAAAAGCAAGATGGTAATTATTTTTAACAACTTACATGTTTTTGCTGTACATCGCATTGAGAATACGAAAGCAAGAAGCAACCCTCCGCAGACGCAGAAAGCCCCCGTTTCCTGAAAATCAGGAAACAGGGGCTAGTTAACAAGAGCTGTTTTCAGAAAGAGGGCAACACACGCCCGGCGATGCAGCGCCGCTGCAAGGCCGCATCACCCGGCTTTCTTTGCGCTGAGCTTCTTCAGCACGACCAGCACCACATAAAGTGATACCAGGGCCAGCGGGAACACGACGAACCAGTTCTGCACAAAGCCGGCCAGAAGGAAAGCAAAGAACGAAACACCAGAGACGGTCAGCACGTAGGGAAGCTGCGTGGATACGTGACTCAGGTGGTCGCACTGCGCGCCGGCGCTGGACATGATGGTGGTATCGGAAATGGGGGAGCAATGGTCACCCGCCACCGCACCGGCCAGACAGGCGGACATGCCGATGAACATCAGCGGGCTGGTCGGGTCGAAGGTGCTCACCACGATGGGGATGAGAATACCGAAGGTGGCCCAGGAGGTACCTGTGGAGAAAGCCAGCACACCCGCCACCACAAAGATGACCGCCGGCAGGAAGTTCACCAGACCCGCAGCGGAGTTCTGCATGTGGAATGCAATGAATTCCCTGGCCTCCAGCGCGGAGGTCACATTCTTGAGCGCGGTGGCCAGGGTCAGGATGAGAATGGCCGGCACCATGGCGCAGAAGCCCTCGGGGATGCAACGCATGGCAGCGCGGAAACTCACCGTACGGCGCACGAGGTAGAACGCAATCACCAGCACCATGGCAATCAGAGCGCCCCAGGGCAGCGCCACAGTGGCATCCGTATCACTGATAGCCTGGGTAAAGGATTTGCCCTCCAGAATGCCGCCTACGTACACCAGCGCAAAGGTTTCAATGCCGATGAGCAACAGCACCGGCACAATCAGGTCGGCCAGTCTGCCCTTCCGGCCGCTCATTTCCGGTCTCTCGTCCGCAGTCTGTTCAGCGCAGACGGTGTGCAAATCACCGAGTTTGATGGCGTTGTGCTCATAGCGCGCCATAGGGCCGAAATCGAAGCGGCTCAGAATAATCATGACCACGAAGCAGAGCGCGAGCAGCGAATAGAAGTTGTAGGGAATAGCCTGGATGAACAGCTCCAGCCCATTGTAACCCGTGCCCTCGGAATACTGAGAAACGGCGGCAGCCCAGCTGGAAATGGGGGCAATCATGCACACCGGGGCGGCGGTGGAGTCAATGATATAGGCCAGCTTGGCGCGGGAAACACGCTTGGCATCCGTCACAGGGCGCATCACACTACCCACAGCCAGACAGTTGAAGTAATCATCGATGAAAATGAGGATGCCGAGCACAAATGTAGCCAACTGGCTGCCGATGCGGCTCTTGATGTGAGTCTGCGCCCACTCACCAAATGCCATGGCGGCACCGGTCTTGTTAATCATGCAGACGAACGCCCCCAGAATCACCAGGAAGATGAACACGCCGCTGGTATCCTTCAACGCCGTGATGAGCCCCTGGTTCACCACAAAATCCACCGTTTCCAGTGCAGTGAACTGCGTCACAAAGCAGGCGCCCAGCACCACACCGGCAAAGAGCGAGGAGTATACCTCCTTGGTCAGCAGCGCCAGCACAATGGCAAATAACGCAGGTGCCAGGGCCCAGAACGTACCGCAGAAAGACGATTTCTGTACAGCTGCGGCCTGAGTCTCTTCAGCAGCCGCCGTTTCCTGAACCACCGGCTGAGCGGCCACGGAAGACTCAGCTGGAGCCGCCTCCACCGTAGCGACACACTCAACCAAGGGGCCCGGTGCGGCCTCTTCCGTTGCAGAACCCGGCAGCGCCAGCATCGTCAACGCAGCAATCAGCAGAAGGAAAAATTTATTCATATTGTTCCCGTTTACGTTTCAGCAAGTTGCGGCATAACATAACATATAATGCCGTTTATGTCAATCTATTTGAAATTCACCGGGCGAAAAAACGAGTCTGTTTCAGATTTACTGACTTATTCTGCCAGGCAAATTTGCACCTGTGCGAAGCGCAGGTATTTCGTCCTTTGCGCAGCAAAGGAATTCATCCACTGCAAAGCAGTGGTTTCTTCCGCCCACACGGCGGATTTCATACTCGCGCAGCGAGTATTTCATTGAGGGAGCGTAGCGCCCGACTGCTGATTGAAGCCTTGAATCACATAGACAGGGAACAGTAATATGCACTTACGCTTAATATTCTATATTATTTTTTATTCCTCGGTCTGCGAAGCAGTCGCCCCGCGTTGCGGGGCTCAATGAATTGCACCTTCGGTGCACGAAATACCGCAGTTCCTGCGGTATGAAATGCGGCGAAGCCGCATGAAATACATCGGCGTTGCCGATGTAAGAAATCCCCATGCTGACGCATGGGGACATGGCGGGATTTCATGCCGCCAACTTCCACTTTGTCGATAATTCACTTATCAGGCCAACGCATCATTTATGGCGAGGAGCAGCAAATCTGAAACAGCCCCCTCTACGGAGTGGGTGTAGAATTAAATGCTTGATTTTCCTTTTGTTCCATGTATAATCCCCGCGACATATGAATTTCCTCTCTCAATTTGTAGATAGTGTCAACGGTGTTCTGTGGACCTATGTGCTGGTCATCATGCTGATCGGCTGCGCCATCTGGTTCACGATTCGCTGCAAGTTTGTGCAGATTACCATGCTGCGGGATCTGCCCATCATGTTCCGCAACTGCACCCACGAGGAACGCGAAGAAGGCGTGGAGCGCATTTCCTCCTTCCAGGCCTTTGCCATTTCCATCGCCAGCCGCGTGGGCACGGGTAATCTGGCCGGTGTGGCGGTAGCCATTACGCT
>JAZRBC010000087.1:0-3334 GCA_045634905.1 Akkermansia sp. | reverse complement strand
AAATCGGGCGCATGCAGCAGGATGAGGCTGGTGCAGGGGGCGCCGTCTCGCCCGGCGCGACCGGATTCCTGCAGGTAGGATTCGGGGGAGGAAGGGGTGCTCCAGTGCACGACGGAGCGTACATCAGGCTTGTCGATGCCCATGCCGAAGGCGATGGTGGCCACCAGTACGGTGATTTCGTTGCGCAGGAAGGCATCCTGCAGCAGCTCGCGCTGGTCGGCGGGGAGTCCGGCGTGGTAGTGGGCTGCCAGAAAGCCCCGGGTGGCGAGTTCGCCGGCGAGCCATTCGGTTTCCTTGCGGGTGCGGCAGTAGACGATGGCGGGTAGCTGCTGCCCGCTGCCCAGGAATTCGAGCAGGGCGGGCATGCGGTCTGCCACCGGGCGGCAGATGCGCCGGATATTTGCGCGGTAGGGCGGCAGCACGACCCGGTGCTGCGGCGCGATGCCGAAGGCGGCGCCCAGGTCCTGCTGCACGCGCGGGGTGGCGGTGGCGGTGAGCGCCAGGGTGGCGTGGGGGCGGAGCTGCCGCTGCAGAGCAGGGAGTTTCAGGTAATCCGGCCGGAAGCTGTGCCCCCATTCGGAGACGCAGTGGGCTTCATCCACCACCAGCAGGGTGATGCGCCGCTGCTGCAGCGCCTGCTGCAGGTCGCGGTTTTCCAGGGATTCCGGTGCCACGAACAGGATGCGCAGCGCCCCCTGCGCCAGACCGGCCAGCACGGCGGAGCGCGTCTCATCATCGAGCGTGGAATCGAAGCGCGCGGCGGAAATGCCCAGCTGCCGCAGCGCCTCGCACTGGTCGCGCATGAGCGCAATGAGCGGGGAAACCACCACGCTGGTGCCGCCCAGCAGCTCGGCCGCGGCCTGGTAGCACAGGCTCTTGCCGTGTCCGGTGGGTAGCACTCCCAGCGCGTTGTGCCCCGCCAGCACCAGCTCGATGAGCTGCCGCTGCCCTGCGCGCAGGGTTGCCTTGCCGAATTGCGCCAGAATGCGAGTCTCTGCCTCTGCTGTAAGCTCCATATCCCTATTCTAGCACCTTCTACAGCCCCGAAAAGCACAATTTCTGCCTTAATTATAGTAAAAAAGTAGGAAAAGTGTATTTTTATTGAACAACGGAGTTCCCAAGTGAGTCGCAATAGTATAACATAAAAGCAACTCCGAACAATAGAAAGACACACACCATGACAACAACAACGCTGAAAAAACTTTCCTTTTCCCTTCTGGCACTCGGCCTCGTGGGGCAGACCCTGGCTCAGGACGTGAACTGGTCGGACCACGAAGGAGAAACTCTTTTAATGAAAGCCGCCGACCGCGGTAATGCAGCGGAAGTACAGCGTCTGCTGGCTGCGGGCGCAGACGTGAATGCCAAGGATTTTGACGGTGAGACCGCGCTGATGGTGGCTGCAGATGATGGCCATGCTGCCGTGGTGAAACTGCTGCTGGCTGCCGGTGCCGATGTGAATGAACACGATGAGGACGGGGAAACCGCTCTCATGAAAGCCGCCGACCACGGCAATGTGGAGGTGGTGCAGCAGCTCATCAATGCCGGAGCCGATGTGAATGCCCGCGATGAAGAGGGTGAAACCGCCCTGGACAAGGCCGCGGATGAGCGGAATCTGCGCGCGGTGCAGGTGCTGCGCGCTGCCGGTGCCCGCTGAGAAATTTGGTACGCATAACGTCACCGCCGTCCAGCTTTTGTGCCGGGCGGCGGTTTTTTGTGGCTTACAAAGCCCGAAACTAAGGGGAAAATAGCTGTTTTGGCTTTACAAGATTGCGGGGTGGGCGTATAAAAAATTCCAGCCATGCATGCACCGAGTATTGTCAATTGTCTCAAGGAATACAATCGCAAGACCTTTTTCTCTGACCTGGGGGCCGGGCTCACCGTGGGTGTGGTAGCCCTGCCGCTGGCTATGGCTTTCGCCATTGCCTGCGGCAGCAGTGAGATTACCCCCTCTACCGGCCTTATCACCGCCGTGGTGGCGGGCTTCCTGATATCCCTGCTGGGCGGCAGTAAATTCCAGATTGGCGGTCCCACGGGTGCCTTTGTGGTGCTGATTTCGGGTGTGGTGGGCAGTTTCGGGTTCGCCGGGCTGGTGCTCTGCACTCTTCTGGCGGGGTTGTTCCTGGTTATTTTCGGCTTGTGCCGCATGGGGTCGCTCATCAAGTTTATTCCGTACCCCGTGACTACGGGCTTTACCAGCGGTATTGCGGTGACGATTTTCTGCACGCAGATCAAGGAGATGTTCGGTCTGCAGATTGATAAGGCTGTGCCGGCAGAGTTCATTGCCAAGTGGCAGTGCTATGCCGAGTATTTCCACACCGTCAACTACTGGGCGCTGGGGCTCACTCTGCTGACGGTGGCGGTCATCCTCATCACCAAGCGTCTGTGCCCCCGTGCGCCGTTTATGCTGGTGGGCATGCTGGTGAGCACCGTGCTGTGCCAGGTGTTCAACCTGCCCGTGGAAACTATCGGCTCCCGCTTCGGCGAGCTGCCGCAGGGGCTGCCTGCCCCCCACCTGCCGGATGTGGACTGGACCAAGCTGCCCCAGCTGGTGCAGCCGGCCTTTGTGATTGCGCTGCTGGCGGCCATTGAATCGCTGCTGAGTGCCAGCGTGGCCGACGGTATGACCGGCAGCCGCCACCATCCGAATACCGAGCTTATCGGCCAGGGCGTGGGCAACATGGCCTCTGCGCTGTTCGGCGGTATCCCCGCCACCGGTGCCATTGCCCGTACCGCTGCCAATGTGAAAAATGGCGGCCGTACCCCTGTTGCCGGTATGATCCATGCGGCTGTCCTCCTGCTGATCCTGGTGGTTCTGATGCCTTATGCCGCCTGGATTCCCATGCCCATCATCGCCGCCATTCTCTTTATGGTTGCCTATAACATGAGCGAATGGCGTCAGTTCGTCCGCATCTGCAAGACCGCTCCCAAGAGCGACATTCTGGTGCTCATCGCCACTTTCATTCTCACCGTTGTCTTCGATCTGGTGGTTGCCATCGAGGTGGGTATGCTGGCTGCTGCCATCCTCTTCATGAAGCGCATGGCCGATGTTTCCCACGTTCGCACCTGGACCGAAGCTGACGAAATGAGTGAAAACGATGGCGGCCGTCTCAAGGCCATCCCTGCCCATACCTCTGTCTTCGAGATCGACGGCCCCATGTTCTTTGCCTCTTCCGATAAATTCGCCGCCATCCCCGTCAAGGAAGGCGTCCGCGTCATGATCCTGCGCATGCGCAATGTTCCCTCGCTGGACATTTCCGCCATGCGTTCCCTGAACGCTATCCATCGCCTCTGCCAGGAGCGCGGCGTGGCCCTTTTGATCTCCCATGTCAATGAG
>JAZRBC010000086.1:0-14294 GCA_045634905.1 Akkermansia sp. | reverse complement strand
CCACGGCGATGCTGCCAGCGTAACCAGGCTCATCAAGGCCGGGGCAAACCCCAACTTCGTATCAACGGATTCCCGCTCCGTGCTGCACAAGGCCATTCTCCGGAATGACGCGGGCATCATCAAAGCCCTGCTGGACGGCGGAGCCGACCCGATGCTCCGGGCTGGCAACCAGGCCGTGGCCCTGCATGATGCCGTGTGGGAACGGAAGCACGAAAGCATCAAAGCCCTGCTCCCGGCGTACAAGAACATCAATTACAGCCCGGACGGCGGCTTCAACGGCACCCCCATCAACCTGGCTATCGACCGCAACTTTGCCGATGTTGTACAGCTTTTCATCGATGCGGGCATTGACCTGAGTGACAAGAGGAACGGAGAACTGCCGCTGGTTCATGCCGCTATCACCGGCAAGGCCGACTGCATCAAAGTACTGCTCAAGGCCGGAGCCGACAAAAACGCCCGGGGCAAGAACGGCAAGACCGCCAGAGAATCCGCAGCAGAACCCGTACGCCACCTCCTTTAACCCCCGACTCATACTGTGTTATGAAATCACGAACAGCTCTTACCTTCCTTACCATAGCGCTTGGCCTGCTGCCTCTCTGCCAGGCAAAGGCACAACAGGCGGGCAAACAGACCACCGGCTCCGTACTGGCTGAACATCCCTTCCCCAGATACACCGACTTCTCAAAACTCAACAGCAACCCCGGCAAACAGGAAACAAATTACCGCAATCGGGAGTTCCGGGCCTACCTCCCTGTGGGTGAAATGGCTCGTCGGCTCAAGATTGCCAGTTACTCCAGCTTCGAGAACCCAACCGGTATTGCTTATGAAAAAGGTGAAAGCATCGGTGTTCGGCTGGAGAGTACCCCCCGAACCAAGGTAGACCTCATTCTGCGGGATTTCCGCCACCCCGGTGCCGAAAGCCGCTACGAACTCCACGAGGGCGACAACACCTTCACCGCCGAACATTTCGGCCACGCCTATATCAATTATCGCGATAACGACCCCGCCACGGCTCCCGCCATCAAGTTGCAGATTAAAGGCGGCCGCATCAACGGCGTCTTCACCAACCACGACAACGCCAAAGTATGGAAAGACATGCTGGCCAACGCCGGGAGCGATTTCCTGGATATCATGGGTGACCGCTGCCAGTGGGTATTTGACCTGAAGGCACTCCGCGAACGCTGCCCGGAAAAAGGGCCGGAACTCGTAGCGCTGTATGACCGCGAAATCATGATTGAACAGCAGCTGCTCGGCTGGGAATGGGAGGGGATTCACCCCGGCAACCATATCATGGGCCGCTCCATGTGGGACACCGCCCGCTACATGCATGCCGATGGTCTGGGTGGTGCCTATGTCATCACCGCCACACCCGGCCTTGTGGATGTGGATGAAGTGCGCCGCAGCGGAGCATGGGGCACCGCGCATGAGTTCGGCCACGTGAACCAGACACGCCCCGGCATGATGTGGGCCGGCACGCAGGAGACTACTGTGAACCTGTTCTCCATGTGCGTGAACTACGACTTCAACCCCGACGAGGTGCGCCTGGAACACGAAGTCTGCCCCACCCTGGAGGGCATGCACGTACGCGGTGCCAGATTCGACTGGTATGTGAACAGCGCTCTGGTAAATAAGCAGCTGTGGCAATTCCAGAAAGGACCGGACGACGGCAACCGCGAGCCCGGCGAGCGCTGCGGCGACTGCTTCGTCATCCTCTGCCCCATGTGGCAGATGTATCTGTACAACACAGTAGCCCGCGGCAACGAACTCTTCTACCCCCGCATTTTCAAGAATGTACGCGATACCGATGAAAGCCAGTGGGGTACCGGTAAAATCCGCATGGCCTATCTGGACCGCTGCTGCGATGCGGCAGAACTCGATTTTTCCGACTTTTTCCTGCACACCGGTATGCTGGCCGTCATGAACCGCTATGTGAATGACTACTCCTCCCGATGGGTCACCATCACCGAGGACATGTGCCGCAGCGCCATTGAGCACGCCGCGCAGTATCCCAAGCCGGATTCCCCCGTCATCTTCTACATTTCCACCAACAGCGTAGGCATCTACAAGGACAAGCTCCCCATCCAGCCCAGCCCGGATTTCAAGCCGCAGCTGGTGGAGAAGCCGGTTCCTCATTTCACTGTGCCCGCCGACCAGTGGAAGAATGCTGTTGCCTTTGAGGTATATGATGAGGATGACGAGCTCATCCGCATCTGCCTGCGTGGTCTGAACCAGAAGGACAACGCTTCCACAGACGTTATCCTGCCGGAGGGAGCTACCACGGTCATGGCCGTTTCCTGGAATGGCAAGCGCTACACCATGTACAGCACCAGGGGCGAAACAATCGACAACAAACCGGATCAATGCACCGGTCCGGGCTTCGTGACTGATACCACTTCGAAAAAGAAGAAAAAGAAGAAGAACTAAAGTTTCCGCACACCGGAGTGGGCATGCTGATTCTGCGACAGCATGCCCACTCTGCTCTTTCCAAGCAGAGGCAAGTGTGTTAGGATACCGCCATGTCACGCTACAATGGAGAACAGGTGCTGGTCGTTCCGCGCGAAGCCTTTGAGGCAGTAGGCGCATTCAACGGTGTCAAGCTCAACCCGCAGGACTACCTGACCGCTTTCCTGCAGCCCGGCGTGGCCCGCTACATGGATCGCGAGCTGGCAGAGCAGAGCCCCGAGTTCAAGCAGCTCATCACCTACGCCATCTTCTGCCACCAGGGCCGCATCCTGGCCTATGCCCGCACCTCCAAGGGCGGTGAGTCCCGCCTGCACAACAAGATGTCCCTCGGAATCGGCGGCCACATCAACCCCATCGATGGCCTCACCGACTCCATCTCCACCTACCTCGCAGGCATGGAACGCGAAATCCGCGAGGAAATCACCTTCACCGGCTCCGCCACCCAGGAGCTCTTCGCCATCATCAACGACGACACAAACGAAGTGGGCTCCGTGCACCTCGGCTTTGTGCACCGCTTCGAACTGGACGATGACCAGGTAGCGCCCAACGAAAAAGCACTGGCCGACCTCGCCTTCCGCTCCCTCGATGAACTCGCAGGCCCGCTCTATGAGCGCCTCGAAACCTGGTCCGCCATCTGCGTGGATGCGCTCAAGGGTTAATCGATTCTCCACAACGCCATTTTTCATCATACCGCCCACTTCAGGGCGGTATGATTGTTGTATAGCAAGGGCAGAATACCGCATCAGTGACAGAAACATGCCCCCGGAATAAAGATTTCCTGCCCTTGACTCAATAAAAACACACCGCTGAAGCGTCTACCCTGTATATGAATGCCGCACGCAACATCTGCGCCAGTCTCCTGCTCGGAGCATCACTTCTCAGCCTCACCACCAGGGCAGAGGAAGAGCTCACCCCGGAGCAACAGGTGCTTGTCGAACATTTCCACCGCCCTGTTCGTACCCTGGGTGATGCAATGAATACTGCCCGGGCAACCCTGAAAGGGATTTCCGACGTCTCCGGAGCAGATGCCGCAGCCCCGGCCGTTTCTGCCGTTATCCAGGCAGAAAGGGAGGTGAGTGAAGCCGCAGCCCGACTGACAGAAGCCGGACTGAACGTAAGCGGCCTGTACAAGAAGGGGCAGCTGGCAAAAGCCATCAGCAGCCTGCCCATTGCCGCCTACAATGCCGATATCCAGGCTACTCTGGCAAATGGATGCCATGGCAGCGTGAAGCTCTACCTGGCCATTACCGGCACATCTGCCACCGACGAGCAATTACAAACCACGCTCAACGAACAGGATAAGGCGGACCTGGCAGCGGTCGAACACGCGCTGAGCGCCATAGAACCCATCTGTCCGGTCTCGCACTGGCGACCACTGGAAGATGAGTTCGTGAAGCGTTTTGATGCTTCAGTCCCCGCAGCCGAAAGGCTGCAGCAGCGGCCATTGACAGCCATGCTGCTGCACAGCCTGCTCGAAAAGCACTCCAAATGGATATTCGAACTCGCCAATCAGGAATTCCACCACAACGGCGACATGGAAGAGCGTTTCCTGCTCAGGCCCCAGAACTACATAGGCAGGTGGTACGAGCGCCGCTCGTTCGATGATTACTTCTACCGCTGCGCCGATGCGCTGGACCTCAACAGCGCAACCCCGCGTGGCAAAGCCATCTGGGAAGCAGCCGCACCGCGTCTGGCAGAGCTGCGAAAGAAATACAACCTGGGCACCGGCGACGGACGCACCCGCGAAACAGCCTTCGACATACCCGCAGAAATAAAGCCCGGGGAGTTCAAGAGATTCGTGAACGAAGTCACACAGGAACTTTTTGGCGAGCGCGCCCTGCACAGCAATCTTCGGTGGAGCTCGTTGGGCAAGAACGGGCGCAGGGTAGTGCACGGTATCATCCTCGTGGGACGCCCCGGCAACCGGAACCGCAACAATGACAGTCACACCATCATGCCCTGTTATTTCAATATCGAACAAAAGTGAAGCCGCTCATGAAACAGATACTTGCCCTCATCCTGTGCCTGATACCGGCTGTGCACGCTGCCGGGGAAGGATACGCCACTCCGGCAGAGTTCGGCTACCCTGCGCTTTCCCAGGAGCCGCCCCGGTACCTCATCCCCGCTCCCGAACGCGAGTGGAACATCCCCGGGCAGCCCCCCTTGCGGGCCACCCTCCAGGGAATCAAGGGCAAATGGGGTAACAATGCCGTCATCATCCTGCGCACCCCCTCCGGACGCGACCGTTCCGTCCCCGCCTATGCTCTCAGTGATAAAGATCTGAATACTGTCCATGACTGGCTGAAGAAGAATAATTTCGAGGAATTCGAAACCTACCGCGAAGGCACCACTCTGGTACGCGTACACTCAGTCATTCCCGTAGGAAAGGAATACCATGTCAGCATCATCCTGACCGATGGCTCGCGCATTGCACTGCGCACCAATGCACAGCCCGCCAACCGGGAATATGCCATCAAGCAGCCGGTCAATGCCTTTCAGGTAACAGATGCCACTCTGGAGATATTACGCCGCCACAGCACACGAAAACCGAAAAACAAGCCGGAGCTGCCCATTGCCTCCTCCATCGATGAAGCCACGCTCTATGCCGCAACACACGATGTGGACATTGCGGTATTCTACCTCAACCACCGGGGCAGTGCCACCGACCTGGCCTTCCGCCACTATCTGGCCAACAAACCGGAACAGGTAGCCCGGTGGGCACAGCATTTCGTGTTCCTGATGGCCTACAGCGATGAACACGGCATGTACCCTGCGGAGTGCCACGATGGGGAGTTCACTCTGAACCTCACCCATAGTTTTCATGGCTCGCATGCGGTCAACCTCTGTAACACCAGCTCCATGCTCACACAGCTCCGCCTCGCATGGCTCAACAATACCAGCAATCTCAGCTACGTGCTCTACACGCACAACAAACGCTCCGGCAACCCATACCAGCAGAAATTCACCACAGGAATCCGCTCCGGCATGGCCTTGGTTGACAGCATGCTCAAACTGAGCGACGATGCATTCCACCTCTTTGGCCACTAAATCTCAAAACTGCCCCACTCATGAAGAACACTCTTACCTGTATTCTGCTCTGTCTACCCGGCACACTGGCAGCTGCCGATGATTATTTTGAGCGAAGCCTCTACCCCGATTGCCGTAAACTCACCCCCGCCGAAGTAGACCCGCGCGACTGGTTCCCGGCAGCCACGAGACAGGAGCGAGAGCAGATGCGCCAGAACTCCCGCCAGCATTATACTGATGCCCGCACCATGGCCGAACGCCTGCTTGCCGACCCACAGGATGAGGAGGCTTTTGCGGCACTCACCCCGCACACCAGGCACATCAATGACCTGGTAAGCGAGATTTCCCGGGAATCGCGCGAGGCAAAAAAGAAACTGACTACCCTGCTGCAATTCCGCCAGATATACCGCGTTTCAGGACTGTCCGATGAACGCCTGCTGGCGCTGAATGATACCCCCCGGCAGGACTTCATCATCCGCCTGCGCGACATGCTCCAGAATAAGGTACCGCGCGAGCAGCGTATCCGCATGCTCTACAGCATGCTTGAGCACGATACCTCGCTGAACCATGCGGAAATCGACATCATCTACCGCGGGTTACAAGCCTGGTGCAACGTCAGCAACAGCCACCGCCCTGCCGGCGCCGTGGCGCGGCTCTACCTGCGCGAATTCCGCGATGACAAGGAGGTGCAGCTCTCCTCGCCCATGGAGCACGACATCTCCACCCACTACCCGCATCTGCGGCGCTTTGTTTCCTCCGAGTGCGCCATCAACGAAACGGTGGCCAAGGGGCTCTCGCACGAGATGAACTGGAACACCCGCGCCCTCAACCGCCTGCTGTGGCGCGACCCGGCAAAAGCCGTCATCCTGGCCCGCCACATGCAGAAGCCCGGCTATGACCTGCTGGAGCACAACCCCATGGCACTGCTGAGATACATGCGTTTCTGCGGCATTGCACAATACCGCCACCTGGCACTGGAAGTTCCCGAATGCTGCGAACTTGCCATGAATGACTCCCGGCAGAGCAGCGGGAAAGAAGCAGCCCTGCTTGTACGCAAACAGACTGAGCAGTTACCGCCCATGCTGGCACCGCTGGCACCGCGTTGTCTGCTGGCACTGGGTCAACGCAATCTGAGTATATGGCAGCCGGCCACCCTCACCCCGCATAACGACATTTCGCCAGCCTGGCCCGATGCCTCTGCGGTGCAGCTGCCACAGTGGCAGAACAGCCTGCTCGGTCTGCCGGAAAATGCAGACCTGCAGGCGGCCTTCGCCAAGGAGCTGGACGCACTCACCAGTTACATCGATGCCGTGAAAAAGCACCGCGGCACCGGCTACCTGCTGGCCGAAGCCCTGCATGAATGCGAACGCGTTCGCCCCGACCGCCATGACCTCATCACACCCGTCTATGTGCGCATCGCCATGCGATTCGAGAACGACGGCGTGACCCTGAGCTACCTGCCGGAGGATGATAGTTTCAGTATCGGCAGCGATGACATGGGTGACACCTCCGACCCCATACTCGGCACAGCCCTGCACCTCATTCCGCAGCATCTGCACCGCCTCACCCTGCAACTGGCACTGCTCGAGAAGAATGGGCAGATTAAGGAGCTGGAACAGGCCTGCGGCAGGCTCGCCCGAGTGCTCAACCGAAGCAACCTCTGGCCTCTGGTTATCTGCCAGCGCGAGCTGCGTGGCTTCAGCACCCGCGCTCTGCTCACCCTCTTTTCCCACTATGAGGGTGAGGACGATGCGCTTTTCGACTACGGCGAAGCCATGGGGCTGCGCCATGAGATGAGCATTGCCCGCCTGGGGCATGAAGACGAACTGGGCGAGAACCTGCTGCGCGCGGCCGCCATCAGCGGTGCCCTGCCCGCCAGCAGCGAGGAACGGCAGTCCGCTATTGCCGCATTCATGGAGCTGGCGCAGGAGCATGCCTACAGCACCGACCCACGCCTGACCGGCGGTGTGCTGCTGCACCTGCTGCGCTGGGGCATCAGTGAACCACTCATGCAGTGGCAGGATTGCCCCGCCCGCTATTTCCAGGGGCGCTACGCCACCAACGGTCTGAGATATATCCGCGCCTGTCTGCAAGCGGGAGACAGGAAGAAGGCAGATCAGATGCTCAGCTCCATGAAGGCCGATGCCGACACGAACACCACACCTGCCTACCGCCTGGCAGCCGCCCTGATGGCGAAGGATAAGGCCACGGCAAGCCGCTTACGCAAAGATGCCCTGCTGCTGGCCATGCTGCACCGCTACATTGACTATACCACCTATGCCGACTACCTGGCCGAGCTTGCCGTGGACGGCGACCCACAGAACAACATCATGCGCGCCGAGCTCATGTTCAGCAATGGCCGCACAGCCGGGCTCAGCCCGGAACTAGGCTTCCGGTATGCACACAACGGGCGCTGGCAGTCTGCCTGTTTTGTGTTTGAATACATGCTCACGCAGGGGCTCACCACCATCACCCCCTACGGCACCGTACCCGACCATGCGCACATGTACTACTACCGGGCCTTTGCCGATATCTGCCGAGGCAAGGCTGAAAACGCACCGGAACTGACCCAAAAGGCGCTGAACGCCCTGGCTGGCACCCCGGCGGAACCCACTGCAGCAGCACTTGCTGCCCTGCCCGCATCCGCACCGGAGAAAAGCCCCCGGACCACAGAGTCGCCTACCGCCGTTCTCCCGGTGCATGACCTGCTGGCGGCACTGCCTTCGCGCAGCTGGAAACTCAAGAACGGCACCACCCTGGAGGGGCAGCTCATTGCCCTGGGGCGCGGCAAGTTCATCAGCCTGCGCCTGGCAGATGGCAGCGCCCGCATCATCCCCATGGGCGAGGTTGCCGGAAATGAACTGCCCTACTTCAATAACTGGAGCCGGGCCAACAGTATTCAGACCTGGGAGCATAAGCCGAACGAAACAAACCCCGTCTACCGGGTCAAAACCTCGGGGCGCCCCATCTATGCTATGCCTGACCTTGGCCACCCCGCCGCCTGGTACATGGCCGTAGTGGATGAGACCGGGTGCATTCACTGGATACGCACCTGGGGGCTCACCGGCCAGGCTGCAGAAAAGGCCGCCGCCTTCTGCCGCGATGCCCGGAACCGCTTTGCTACAGAACTACGCATAGCCGAAACACCACAGCAGGCCATCGCTATGGCGCAGGAACACAAACTGCCCATTCTGCTCATCAGCAGTATATCAGTCAGCGGAGCATTTGGGGAATTACCCTGCCTTTTCCAATACCTGCAGCTCCACCCCCAAGCCGCACGAACCTGGTCAGAACAATGCATCATTCTACCGGTCACGCCACCCATGGGCAAGGAGCGCCCGATCTGCTACCCCGAGCAGCAACGCCGCGAATTGCTGGAGCTGGAGCGCCTGTTCACCCCCGGCGTCAGCCCCGAAGATTCACACACAGGCCGCATGCTCGATGCAACCCTCCGCAGCAGCGGCAAGATAACTCTCTGCATGCTCTCCCCCGGAAAGGTGCTCAGCCGTACGCTGGCGCTGGATACCACAGTAAGCCCGGCGGAGCTGCTGCGCAACGGCCCGGCCATCCCCGCAGAAAAACAGACCGCACAACCATGAGAACCATCATCCTCACCACCACAGCCCTCATGCTGCTGCAGGCAGCCGCTGCAGCCCCGGCCCTGCTGGGACTGCGCGCCTCTGCCACAGCAAAGGAAGTGCAACAGGCCTTTGCCGACCACATTGCAAGCGGCACCGGGCTGACGGTGTACCAGCTCATCCCCGGCACTCCGGCTGCGGAGCATCTGCGCCGGGGAGACATACTGCTGCAGGCAGACGGCACCCCGCTGCACAGCCCGGAACAACTGGCTGAACTGGTGCGGCAGAGGCAAGCGGGAGACTCACTTCACCTGGTACTGCTGCGAAATGGAGCCCGGCTGGAGCTCCGAGTGCAGCTTGCGGCCCGCCCCACGCAACCGGCTCTGAGCCGTAAGCAGCAGCTGGAACTCAATCGGCTGCTCCTGCTGCTCGTGCCACCAGGCGAATCCGTAGTAGATATTCCGGCTGTACGCCGCCAGATGCTGCAGCTCAGCGAATGCGAACTCGCCAGCAAGGATGAATACAGCACCTGCACCCTGCATCTGCGCCACGAACAGCACCTCATCACCATCGTTTCATCCGAACGCAGCCTGAGCATCACCCACAACCATCCCAAGGTGCCGGATGCCTGTCTGCGAGCCGATTTTTACCGGCGCGACACCCGCCGGCTTCCCGAACCCCTGGAGCAATTGCTCACCGATTCAGAATACTACCGTCCATGAAATACCCACATCTTCTTTTTCCGCTCATCGCCGCGGTGTGTCCGGCTGCACCCGGGCAGGAAACCGGCACTGTAGAGAAATTCGAGCAGGCTCGCCTGGAATATGATGCGCTGCGCACGCTGCTGCGCATCAAGGATGCTCTGGCCGGTAATCAGGATGACCTGCTGCCACCGGTCAGCAGGGAATTGTTCCTGAACGGCTTCCGCAGCCAGCTATCCACCGGCGGTGAGTTTCCCTTCAAACGCCTTGCAGAGCACAGCACAAAACGCGCCCGGCATATCGAAGCGCAGATAAGAAAGGCAGATTTCCTTACCCCGCATGCAGCACAGCAGGGGGTCACCATCCTCCCGAATGGGGTGCAGTATGCAACCTTCGTCTCGGATTCCCCGGAGCTCAATTACCGGGCGAGAAGAGCGCACCGCCTGCTGGCAACCGTGCCGGGAACCAGCCTGCAGCTGGGTATCAGCGGCACCCCGACAGCAGTGGATGATGCACTGTATGATGCCCCGCGCGGCATTGCATGGCAATTCCTGCTGCCGGTGGAACTGCTGGATGATGTGGATGCCGAGCCGCTGCGCAAAACCGGTCTTCGCACCGTCGAACTCATCGCGGTGCGCGAAAGCCTGAGCCAGGAACTGCTGGAACAGGCGCGTGCCGCATTTGCCGCGCGCACCCCCGCCCTGCCCGCCATCACCCTTGAAACGCCTGAACTGCATGCCGAACGCTCGCAGCTCATGGGCATGCTGGCAGCTCACGTCATTGATGAGCCCTCGGAATTGCTCCTTTCCCGGGTGGAGGAACTCCTGCCCAGGCTGGATACCCCGCAGGAGGAACTGGAGGAGGAACTGACAGCAACATCCGAACGGTACTGGAAGGCCCGCGAGGAACTCAGAACCATGCAGCACAGGCAGATTGCAGCCGATATCATGCAGCTGCAGAAGCAGATTCCCGGCACCCTCGTGCTGAGCAACGGTCTGCTCTGCCGCGTCATCGCCGGCAGTCCGGACGATATTCCCCTGCCGCAGGCCCGCTATATCGAAGAAGAAGAACTCGGGCCGGAAATGTACCTGCGCATACGCGACCGTCTCATTCACGCCCCCAACGACCTGCCGGAGACCATTCTCCAGGTCCTGCCCGAAATTCCGGCGGGGTCGGCATGGGAACTCATCCTGCCCCCCTCACTCCGGGGTCAGGGCTACGAACTGCCTTTACTCTATCGTATTCGTGCCATACGCCCGCAGCAGAAGCAGGCGCCCCCCATTCTACCCGACACCATCTGACCAGTATCCCTCATGGGATGCGCAGCAGATACAATGCCTGTCCGGACACCGTCCGGACAGGCATCATCATTGGTATTCGGGCATGTTGCTGACTTGATATCAGAAATCAGAATTGCTGCAGGCGGCGAAGCAGCTGCTGTGGAAGAGCCGAGCGTTCTGCACAGGTGTTGATGGGATACCGCAGACTCCTGCCGGTCACCGGCTCCTGCACCACCAGCAGAAGCGCGCCGTTCCGGAACTCCAGCTCCACAAAGCCGGTCGGATAATCGAAGCGCAGACTCATCTGCACATCATCGCCCTGCAACCAGGTATCACAACCGGTCGGCAAACGGCGAGCCAGGGAAAGAAGCTCCAGCATGTCTGCCTGCACCTGCTTCATATCCGCACGGTGCGGCAGGCGGGCCAACTGCATCCGCAGGCGACTACGGGCCTGGGCAAATTGCAGCTGTACCTCCGGCGTCATGCCGGACGTCACCGCCGGTGTGGGCTCAGACTTGCCTCCAGCCCGCGCCGCCAGCTCGACCAGGGCTGTACGCAACCGGTCATCACGGCGGTACCGGACCCGCAATACATCACCGGGAGCATATGCCCGCAGCGCCTCCTTCAGCTCTGCAGCCCGGGGAGTCGGCACCCCCTGCACACTCACAATCACATCCCCCGCCTGCAAGCCCGCATTCTGTGCAGGGGTGCGCTCGGCCACCCGCTGAACCACCACTCCGCTCCCGGCAGAGTCCTTCGCAGGCACCACGCCAAACACCACAACACCACTGGCCGCCGGCAGGATAAGCAGGCAGAGCAGCAACAGGCTGAAGAGGGCTGTGGCGCGTTTCATCATATCACATCTTCCGGCAATTCAGGTTCGACGGGTGTTTGTACCTTAATGACCAAACGGGATTGGTCAGTCTCCTGCATCACAAAAATATCACGGCGCATGGAGGGAGCCGCACCATCTGCAGGCAGATGCTCGCGCCTTACCTCCACCACGGGAGCATCCGCTCCGCGCTCCGGCATCAGCCCCCACCACAACATGGGCAGCACCAGAGATGCCACCAGCAGTGCAGCCACGGCGCGCCACCACCGGAGCCGGCGATACACCGGAGCAGAACACATGCTTTCCCCAAGCCGCTGCTGCAGGTCAGGCGGCATGGGAGCTGCGGTGTAGAGCGATGCCAGCTCAGCCTCCAGCTCCAGATCCGCCAGCATCTCTGCATCCTCCTGCTCCATGGCTGCAAGCAGGCGGCTGCTCATGTCGGCAGGCATGGCAGCGGGCTCAATGGCTGCGGCCCATTCTTCAAAGTCTGTCTGCTTCTCGTTCATGATGGTGGATTTCCTTCCTCCTGAAGTTGCTGGCGGAAAATACGCAGCGCTGCGCGATACCGGGACGCGACAGTAGCGGGATTCTCACCCAGAATTTCGCTAATCGCCCGGAAACTCATGCCCTGCCACACATGCAGCATAACCACCTCGGCGTAGTCTTCCCGCATGCGGCGCAACACGCGTTCAATGCTGCGCCGGCGATGTTCGGCATCGGACGGACTGCTCAGCCAAGGGGCACTTTCATAAACCGGGGGCAGTTCTGCCGCGGCGGCATAGGCAGTGGCCTGGCGGCGGAACTGAGCTCGTGAAAGATCGATGGATGCATTTCGTATACAGCTGATGACAAAAGCCTTCCACTCGGATTTACCCTTGCGGAATTCTCCACCTCTCACCACATGCACCAGCTTCAGCAATGCGCTTTGCAATACATCCTCCGCATCAGCCTCGCACGAAGTGCGCTGGCGAGCATACAGCAGCAGGCGGTCACCGTGCTCGGCCAGCCAGCTTTTCCAGTCAGGACCGCCACCTGTTTCCACATGGCTGCCTTCTATGGGTCTACCCGAATCCATCTGTTTACACCATATAGACGCAACTGCCGGAGTAGTTTATTGAAAAAATCGTATATTTTCCAGCAAAACGGTAAATAAGTGACGATTCAGAGAGCGTCTATAAATATGATTCCACCATTGAACACCACTCATGAAATTCCCCATTCTCAGCCTGCTGCCCCTGCTGCTCTTCCCGGTATCCGGCATGACCGAAGCAGAATTCGACACGCTCTACAAACGACTGGATAAGGATGCCGATGCCTGCTACCGACTTTACGAGGCCTACCGCGATGGCGACGGCGTGGAAAAAGATGCCACCAAGGCACGCAAATGGCTGCTCGGCGCCTTGGCTCTGGGCAAACCGGTGGATGACGAAGTGGCCCGGCAGCCTTGGCGAAAAAAGGCAAAACTTCCTCTCGGTATCAAGCCCCGTCCCAAATACACGGAAGAGGAAAAACACGCCAGTTCGCAGAAAATCTGCGATATGCTTCACTCCACGAGCGACCACTTCACCATAACCCAGGACCGCAAGCAATTTGATAAACAGGTGGAAACGGCTGTCAGGGAATGCCTGAACCGGGGGGCTTACCCGAACTACACAGCCGGAGCACACACACCATTGTCGCGCGCCATCGACGGTAATCACGCCATGCTCAAGGTCTGCCGCATGCTCCTGGAAGCTGGTGGCGACCTGCACGCCAACGGCAATGCCTGTCTGGAGGCCGCGGAATACAGCTCCGCGCTCACCAGAAAGACAAAGAACGTGATGAAGTATCCCAAGACACACTTCAACTACCGGGAGCCCGCTGAGGAGGTGTTCAAGTTTGTCCAGAAACATGGGCTTGATGTCCATCTGATTGATGGTTATGGTCGCCCCGTGCTGATGAGCGCCATGCGAAGTTCCCGCACATTCTGGCTCGAGGAACTCTGCAAGGCAGGCGCAAACCCGAACGTCAGGGCCAGCAAATACGAAATTGCCCGCAAGGTAGACCCCAAAAGCTACTACAACCAGATTTTCAACATTCTGGACGGAGAAACACCCCTGCTGCATGCTGTCCGCAACTGCCAGGACGACATGGTGGAAGTGCTGCTTCGCTATGGCGCCGACCCCACCATGGCTAACGACACCGGCGAAAAACCGCTCGAACTAGCCCGGAAATGCCAGGAAACCAACACCTACGAAGACAACATCCCCAAACTGAAAAACATCATAGCCATGCTGGAAAAAGCCATTGAACAACAGACTCAGCAGCCGTCAAAAGCCAGCGGCAAGAAGAAGAAAAAGCGCAAAAAGGCCTGATTTCCCACGCCGGTACACTTCTGTACACCACACCCGCTCCGCTGCAGGATGACCAGGTA
>JAZRBC010000085.1:0-9191 GCA_045634905.1 Akkermansia sp. | reverse complement strand
TTCCTGCGCCTTTGGCGCAGGGGGGCTCGTTCGCGCGCGTTTTTACTGCCGGAGGGTTGCAATGAACTGCCCCGGCAACGCGGTGGGGTTGCCGGGGCAGTCGGGGAGATTTTTGTGTGTGGGATAAATCAGAGTGCGGCGATGATGGCATCGCCCATGGCGCGGGTGCCTACGCGGATTTCGCCGGGGGCTCCGGTGGCGAGGTCGCCGGTGCGGTAGCCGGCGGCGATGACACGGCGCACGGCGGATTCCACGGCATCTGCCGCGGCGGTTTCCTTGCAGGTGTAGCGCAGGAGCATGGCCATGGAGAGAATCTGCGCGATGGGGTTGGCAATGCCCTGGCCGGCGATGTCGGGGGCGGAGCCGCCGGAGGGTTCGTAAAGGCCGAAGAAGGTGCCGGAGCCGTGGCTGAGGGAGGCGCTGGGGAGCATGCCGAGGGAGCCGCAGACGATGGCCATTTCATCTGTCAGGATATCGCCGAAGGTGTTTTCGGTGACCATGACGTCGAACTGTTTGGGGTTGCGGACGAGCTGCATGGCGGCGTTGTCCACGTACATGTGGGTGAGCTCTACGTCGGGGTATTCGGCGGCGATGGTGTTCATGACCTCGCGCCACATGACGGAGGAGGCGAGCACGTTGGCTTTATCCACGCTGCAGAGTCTGCCGCTGCGGCCGCGGGCGGCCTCGAAGGCGACGCGGGCAATGCGCTCTACCTCGCTCTTCTTGTAGATGAGGGTATCGAGGCCGATGATTTCGCCGTCGCGCTCGCCGTAGAACTTGGGCTCGCCGAAGTACATGCCGCCGGTGAGTTCGCGCACGCAGAGGATATCGAACCCGCCGGGGATGAGGGAGTTTTTCACGGGGGAGGCATCCACAAGCTCAGGCAGGCAGATGCCGGGGCGCAGGTTGGCGAAGAGGGAGAAGTGTTTTCTCAGGGGGAGGAGCGCGCCGCGTTCGGGGCGTTCATCGGGGGGGAGGGAGTCCCACTTCGGGCCACCGACGGAGCCGAAGAGGATGGCATCTGCCGCTTCGCAGGCTGCCAGGGTTTCGGCGGGAAGGGCCTTGCCGCAGTGGTCGATACCGGCACCGCCCACGTAGCAGGAGGTGCGCTCGGTGGTAAATCCGAATTTCTTTTCCACGGCATCGAGCACGCGAAGCGCTTCGGCCATGACCTCCGGGCCGATTCCGTCGCCGGCCAGCACTGCAATCTTGTAGGTGTTCATGTTCGCGGGAGATGATACACCCCGGGGGGCGGGGTGTCAATTTTGAATAGTGGCTGTAGGGATTTACGAATTTTGAATGTTGGATTTTGAATGTTGAATGTGTAAAGTTCCCTGCGCCTTTGGCGCAGCGTACCTCGCGCACGCGTGATTTCACTGCCGGTACGGCCGGTAATTTCACGGCAGGGGGCTTTCGAGGGGATTTGGAATGTAGAATTTTGAATTACGAATTACGAATGAACTTCATCGGAGCACGGGGGGCTCAGGGGAGTTTTTCGCCGCGGACGGTGGCAACGGTCCAGTTGCGCAGGCGGGCGAAGACGGAGTAGAGCCCCGGTACCATGAAGATGCCGAATGCGGTGGCAAGCAGCATGCCGCAGAAGGTGGTGACACCGATTTCGATGCGGCTGGCAGCGCCGGAGCCGGTGGCCACCACGAGCGGGAACACGCCGAAGAGGAAGGAGACGGCGGTCATGAGCACGGCGCGGTAGCGCATGCGGGCGCCATTCAGCGCGGCCTGCTTCACGGGTACGCCGCTTTCGTGGTTTTCCTTGCTGAACTCGACCATGAGGATGGCGTTTTTCGCCGCCAGACCAATGAGCATGAGCAGGCCGAGCTGCACGTAGATGGACATGGAGAGCCCGAAGAGCTGGGCACCCATGAGTGCACCCAGGGTGGCCACGCTGACGGAGAGCATGACGGGGACCGGGGTGGTCCAGCTCTCATACTGCGCCACGAGGAAGAGGTAGGCAAAGAGCATGGCCATGGCGATGAGCGGGCCGATCTTGCCGTCGTTCTGGCGCTCCTGGTAGGAGAGGTCTTTCCAGCTGACTTCCCAGAGGAGGTTGCGGCCGGAGGCTTTTTCCTCGCGGTTCATGTCGGCGATGCATTCCTCGATGAGGTTCATGATCTGGCCGGAGCCGATACCCATGGCGGGGGTTACGGAGATATCTGCGCTCATGTACTGGTTGAAGCGGTTGTAACGGCTGGGACCCATGCGGTAGGAGAGCGAGCAGACGGCGGAGAGGGGTACCATTTCGCCGCGTTCGTTGCGCACCATCTGGTTCAGGATGTCATCTGCCGTGCGGCGGTCGGGGGTGCCGCCCTGAATCTGCACCTTGAAGTTGAAGCCGTTGAGCGTGAAGTCGTTCACGTAGGAGGAGGACATGACGCTCTGCAGGGTGCGGAAGATGGTATCTACCGGGATGTTGAGCGACTGGGCCTTCTCGCGGTTGATTTCGAGGTGAATCTGCGGGGTTTCGGCATCGTACTCACTGCGGGTGCGGGAGACGAGGTCCTGGCGGGCCATGAGGCGCTCCTGCAGGTCTTTCACGGCGACGCCGAGGTCCTGGGGAGTGGCATCGCCGGAGACCTGGAGCACGGCGGATACACCACCGGCGATACCCAGGCCGCGGATGGCGGGCGGGGTCATGGCCATGATGCTGGCCTGCGGAATGTCTGCACAGGCGGCGTTGATGCGCTCTGCAATCTTGCTGGCGTGCAGGTCGGGGGTGGTGCGTTCGCTCCAGTGGGTGAGCAGCACAATCATCATGCCGCTGTTTTCGCCGGAGCCGCTCACGAAGCTGTAGCCGCTCTGGGCGGTCACCATGTCCACCCCGGGCATGCCGATGACGCGCTTCTCAATCTGGCGCATCACCTGGTCGGTGCGCTGTTTGGCGGTGGCGGTGCCTTCCATGGTGACCATGACGAAGAGGCTGCCTTTGTCCTCTGTGGGGATGAAGGAGCTGTTCAGGGCAGGGGGGGCGAGCAGGTTCTGCGGGTTCAGGCTGCTGGCCACGGTGGCCTGGCCGGCCACGCCCACCAGTTTCTGCCAGGCGGCAGGGGCACCGGCAAAGTAGATATAGTTGCCGCCGAGTACGAGCAGCAGCAGCAGCAGGGTGAGCCAGGCATGCCGCACCAGTATGCCGGCACCCCACATGTAGATGCGGCGGCTGGTTTCCAGCAGCCAGTTGAAGGGCCAGAACACCAGGGCTGCCAGCTTGTTCGGCTGAGTGCCTGCCGGGCGCAGGATGATGGCGCAGAGCGCGGGGGAGAGGGTGAGGGCGTTGATGGTGGAGATGCAGAGCGCCACGCACATGGTCACGGAGAACTGGGTGTAGATCACGCCGACCATGCCGCCGTAGAAGGCGATGGGCACGTACACCGCCAGGGTCACCAGGGTGGTGGCGATGATGGCACCGGTAATCTGCTTCATGCTCTTCAGGGTGGCTTCTCGCGGGGAGAGTTTTTCCTCCTGGATGATGCGCATCACGTTTTCCACGACCACGATGGCGTCGTCCACCAGCGAACCGATGACCAGGATGAGGCCGAACATGGTGAGCACGTTGATGGAGTAGCCCAGCGGGTACATAATCATGAACGCACCGAGCAGGGACACGGGAATGGCGATGGAGGGGATGAGGGTGGCGCGCCAGTCCTGCAGGAAAAGGTAGGTCACCAGCACCACCAGCGCCAGAGCGATGACCAGCGTGAGGATGATTTCATCCATGGTGGCATCGATAGCCTGGGTGGGGTCATAGCCCATGCGCCACTCCATGCCGTCCGGGAAGTTCCGGGCAATCTCCGCCATGGCGGCCTGCACCTTGGCCACGGTGGCGAGGGCGTTGGCATCGTTGTTCTGGTGGATAATCATACCCACGTTGTCCATGCCGTTGAGGCGGCTGTAGCCGGTGTTGCGCTCGGCACCCAGCTCTACGGTGGCGATGTCGCGGAGCTTGGTCACGTGGCCGTTCTGGCCGCGTTTCACGACGATGTTGCCGAACTCCTCTGCGGTCTTGAGGCGGCCGGTGGCGGTCACCTTGAAGGTGGCGTAGGACTGGATATCCTCCGAGCCCACGGAACCGGCTGCGGCCTGGATGTTCTGGGCGCGGATGGCCTCGCTCACATCGGAGGGGGTGATGTTCAGCGCGCTCATGCGGGTGGTGTTCATCCACACGCGCATGGAGTAGTTGCGGCTGGGGATGATATCTGCGCTGGAAACGCCGTCCACCTGGCAGATTTTGTCCTTCACGTTCATGCGCAGCCAGTTGGAGAGCTCGAGGATGCTCATCTTGTTTTCATCGCACATGAAGTTGATGAAGCAGAGCATATCGCCGCTGCGCTTGTTCACGTTGTAGCCGGTCTGCTTGATTTCGCTGGGCAGCTTGGATTCCACGCGCTTGATGGCGTTGGACACGTTCACCATGGCCATGTCATCATTCGTGCCGGAGCGGAAGATGAGGGTGAGGCTGTAGGAGCCGTCGTTGCCGCAGTTGGAGCTGAAGTATTCCAGGTCATCCATACCGATGAGCTGTTCCTCCACCGGGGCGGCCACCACCTGGGCCACTTCCTCGGCGCTGGCGCCGGCGTAGGTCATGCGCACCGAGATGGTGGGCGGCGAGACCTCCGGGTACTCGGAAACGGGCATCTTGCTCAGGCAGAGCAGACCGCCCAGCATCATGAGGATGGAGATGACGAAGGCAAACTTGGGACGATGAATGAAAAATGCGGAAAACATATTCAGGAATGAGGGTTAGTGGGTTATCTGACCTGCACGGGGACGTTTTCTTCCATGTCTGCCAGGTGGGTGGTGATGACCTGCTCGCCCGGGAGCAGGCCGGAGAAGACCGAGATGCGGCCGTCCTCTGCCGCGCTGCCGCAGATGATGCGGCGCTCTACGGCGCGGTTGTGTTTCACCACGTACACGTATCTGCCCTTGGAATCGGTGAGCACGGCCTGGGCCGGAATACCCAGCACCGGGTGCCCGGCCTTGCGTTTCACGCGGATGCCCACCACGCCGCCGGGGGCCAGTGAGCGGTCGGCATTTTCGAACACGGCCCACACATTCTGGGTGCCGGTGCCGGGCTGGATTTCATTGTCGCAGAAGGCGATGCGGCCCTTTTCGGGGAGTTCCTCGCCGGTGGCGGTCACCAGGGTGAGTTCGGCCTGGGCTTCCAGCGCAGCGCTGCTGCCGTAGTGGGAGAGGATGTCCTTCTCGCTCATGGGGAAACGGGCGTAGATGGGGCTGAGCTGCACCACGCGGGCCAGGGTGGATTTGATGTCGGTCACGTAGTTGCCCCTGGAGATGAGCACACGGCCGATGCGGCCGCTGAGCGGCGCGCGCACCACGCAGCGGTCCAGGTCATCCCTGGCTACGGCCAGGCGCGCCTCTGCGGCGGCGCGGGCTGCTTTCTGCTCATGGAGCGTGGCGCGGGCGTTTTCCAGCTCGTCCCTGCTGCTGGCGTTTACCTCCTGCAGCTTGAGCTGGCGGTCGTATTTGGCCTGGGCATCGGCAATCCGGATATCCAGCTGCTGGAGAGCGGCCTCTCCGGCGGCGACGAGCGCCTGGTAGCGCGTGGGGTCGATGCGGAACAACTCATCCCCCTTTTCCACGCGGTCGCCCTCGGTGAAGACGCGTTCCTGCAGCACACCCTGCACGAGCGGGTGCAGCTCCACGGTGTTCACGGCCTCCAACCGGGCGCTTTCCACCTTCAGCACGGTCGGGTCGGGCATTTCCGCGGCGGCCACGGCTTCTACCTCCACCGGTGCGAGCTCGCCACCCGCGGGGGAGCCGGGCTCATTCACGGTGGCATCGGTAAAAATGGGGCGCACCACGCCGCCGGGGCGGGTTTTGTGAGAGCCGTCGACGATGACGGTTTCGCCGGGGGCGATGCCCTCGTAGATGGATTGCAGGCGGCCCTGCACCGCGCCGGGCACCACATTGCGGCGGGCAACGGTGCCGGCATCATCGATGGTGTAGACAAAGGCACCCGCGGAGTCATAGTGCACGGCGGTGAGGGGAATCATGGTGACTTCGCGCGTGTTGTTGAGCGAGATGCTGAGCGCGCCGATGCCGTTGTGCGTGAGCTGGTTTTCCGGGTTTTCGAACTCTGCCCAGAGGGTGTAGGAGTCTGTGCTGTTGGTGAGCTGGTTATCCACCACGCGGATATTGCCCTTGGAGGGGTAGTTGCGGCCGCTGGCGGTGATGAGCCGCACATCCGTCACGCTGCCGATGCCTTTCGGCCCGTAGAAAATGCCGTTCACATCGTTCTGGCTGAGCGGGAAGCGCACGTAGATGGGGTTCATCTGGGTGATGGTGGTGATGGCCTCTCCGCGGGTGATGTAGTTGCCCTCGCCCCGGGGCAGGCGGCCGATGCGGCCACTGATTTCGGCGCGGATGGAGCAGTCCTCCAGGTCCTTGCGCGCGTGTGCCAGCTCGGCTTCGGCGCCGCTCTTGCGGGCTTTGAGTTCCTCTACCGCGGCTTTGGCGGTTTCCATGTCCTCCACGGAGGCGGCCTGCTGGGCAGCCAGGGTGGCCAGGCGCTTGTAGCGGCTGCCGGCGTAGACCAGCTGGGCGTCCAGCTGCGCCACGGCGGCTTCCGCCTCTTTCACGGCGGCCTGGTAGCGGAGCGGGTCAATCTCCAGCAGCAGATCGCCTTCCCGGACGATGGCGCCTTCCTGGAAATGCACCCTGGTGAGGCGGCCTTCCACCGCGGCGCGTACGGTGACGTGGCGGATGGCCTCTGTGCGCCCGATGCTCTTGCGCACAATCTGGTCGCGCCCCGTGGTGGCTTTTTCCGCCTGCACGTAGGTGGTCATCTTGCCGGGCATCTGTGCCGCGGCTGCCCCACCCAGAGCCAGCATGATGGCGAGTGAACGATAATAGTTTACCATATACTTGAAAAATAAAATGATTCGATGCGTGTATCATACCATGGCCGGTACCGGATTTGCAAGCTGCAAATGGTGACAAGATTGCCATAGTGCTCCAATTGAGAGTACGGGGAAATGAGTGGAATTCTACACAGGGCCGGCGTGTCATACGCTGCAGCGCACGGAAACCGAGCTGGTGGCGGGCAGGATGAACTTGTGCAGCTCCACGGTGGCGGCCGCGGCCCCGAAATCCTGCACGCAGGCGGTGGCCAGGCGGTGGCAGAGGGTTTCCAGCAGCACCCAGGGCTGTGCCTGCGCCAGCGCCACCAGGTGGCGGGCCAGGGCATCGTAATCTATGGTGCGGGAAAGGTCGCTGCCCATGCCGGCAAAAGCGGCGGGCGGGGTGATGCGCACGTGAGCCACCAGCCGCTGCGGGGTGGCACGCTCCTCCTCCGGTACGCCGATGTGGCAGCTGAACTCCAGGGCGTTGATGTGGATGGAATCGCTGGTGGCGGCGGCGGGGCGTGTGCCGCAGCGCTCCATGAGGCTCTGCAGGGCGCCAAGGTGGGGCACGGTGAGATCCGGGGAGGAGACGGAGAGCTGGGCGGCGTTGTTATAGCCGGTGAGCACGCCGATGCCGATGATGCCGGCGCAGTGCGCGGCGTTGATGTCGTGCTGCATATCGCCGATGAAGGCGGTATCGGCGGGGTTCAGGTTGTGCTGGCGGAGCACATTGTAGATGTATTCCTCCTTGTTGCGCACGCCGGAGTGGATGTGCTCGAAGTAGTCCTTGAGCCCCAGGTGGCGGGCCTGTTCGTCGAAGGCACGTGGGTCCATGCTGGTGAGGATGAAGCAGCGGATGCCGCGGCGGCGGCAGAACTCCAGAAACTCGGCGGCGTGCGGAATCACCGTGACCTGTGTGACGGCGTGGTCAAAGGCCTGGCGGTAGTATTTCTCGAGGTCCACGAGCCTGGCTTCGGGGGTCTTGCGGGCGTAGTAGTCCGGGTAGGGCAGCTGGAACTCATTGCGGAACTGCTCGCGGGTGAGGGCAGGGCGGTTGTACTGAGCCAGCACGAAGTTGGTGGCTTCCAGGGTGAGGGCGAGGTCATCGCACAGGGTGCCGGACCAGTCGAAAAGCAGGTTCTTGAACATACGCAGGGGTGGGAAAAATCAGGGGTTGCGGCGGTCGGTGGTGATGATGTTGTGGCGCTTCTGGTATTTGAAGATAGCGCGTTTCAACTCGGGGTTGATGAAGGGGTTGTCCTTGCCATAGCGCGCCCAGGGACCGCCCGGCACCCGGTAGAAATCCACAAAGCGCCAGTGCACGGTGGCGATGCCGCCTTTGATGCCCAGGTAATCGCGCACGGCGGGCGAAATATCGATGCCGGCGCATTTGTTGGCCTTGTTTTTCGGGCGGGCGCCGAGGAAGACGTATTTCCAGTCATCGGTGCAGAAGGGGCCGCAGTCTTCCCACTGGGCGAAGCAGTAGCGGCCGTTGTAGTAAATCTGCACCCAGGTGCCGCGGCACACGGATTCGTACTTGCCGCCTTTGTAGCGCCGGTACCAGGGGATGACTTTTTCCGCCTCGGGTTTGGGGCCGCCTTTGTCGATGTCGTTGTACGGCAGGGCCACGTAGAAGGGGTTGAGCTGCGGGGTGAAGCCCAGCGGGGCGAAGGTGCGGGGGTCGCGGTTGGCGGGGTTCGGGTCATCGAAGCCGCCGTAGTTGTCGTCCCAGGCGCTGTCCCAGCTGCTGGCGGTGTTGGGCACGGGGTTGTTTTTCGTGGCGCGCTCGCCGATGTAGAAATAGGTGGCGGTGATGTCGAAATGCCAGGGATAGGCACCGGGCGAGGGTTTCTGGATGCCCTTTTTCGGGTCGGGGAAGTTGCGGCGGTGGCTCTGGTCGAAGGTGGGGCGCATGGGCCCGGCCTTGATGGCGGTTTCGCGCAGTTTATCGGTGGTCATGCTCCGCCTGGCGGGTTTGGCCTTGCTGCGGCTCATGGCGGCGGGCCCCAGGCTGGTGCGCTCCTGCCTGGCTTCTGCCGGGGGGGCGGGCAGAAGCGCGAGCAGCAGCAGTGAAAGGAGGAGCCGCTTCATCACCAGTTGTGCAGAACGCTCGGGCGCGCCACGGGCAGCTTGTCCGGGGCATCCAGGGTGAAGTGCAGGCCGCGGGATTCCTGGCGGCGGATGGCGCAGTCCACGATGAGGGAGGCGGTGAGCGCCAGGTTGCGCAGGTCGAGAATCTCCGGGGTGACGCGGTAGCCCCAGTAGTACTCGTTGATTTCGCGGTTGATGTTGCGCAGGCGGGTGGCGGCGCGCTGC
>JAZRBC010000084.1:0-3649 GCA_045634905.1 Akkermansia sp. | reverse complement strand
CATAGGCCATGCCGATACCCTTGCCCAGGGAGGGGGAAAGCACACCGCTGCAGAGCTCGCCCAGGGGCGTGCCGTCCGGCAGCTGCACTTCATAACCGTGGCGGGGAGGTGCGCCCTTGCCGGTGTATTCGATTGCCACCAGCGCAGTGGGGCGGCCTTCGGCCTTCTGGGCGCGGAGCACATCCACACCGATGAATTCCTTGGTCAGGTCGCAGCACCAGGAAAGACCGGCCTCAAGCGGGGTTTTCTCGGGGGAGAGGTCGCTGCCGTTGAGAGAATAGCACATTTCGAGACGCAGGCTGTCGCGGGCACCCAGGCCGCAGGGCTTGGCGCCGCATTCCATCACCTTCTCAAACCACTTCACACCCTTATCGGCAGGGCAGAAGAATTCGTAACCGTTTTCGCCGGTGTAACCGGTGCGGCACACAACTACTGCATCGCCGTCGCTCTCGAACATGAGGATACCGTTGCGCACGGGCAGCTCCACACCGGGGCAGAGCTGGGCGAACACTTCCTCACAGGTGGGGCCCTGCACAGCCAGCCCCACATAATCAGCGCTCTTGTTCACCAGGGAAATACCCTCGGGCTTGTGAGCAGTGAGCCAGGCGTAGTCCTCGTCAATCATGGAAGCATTCACCACCACAAAGAAGTCATCCTTACCAATCTGGTAGATGATAAGGTCATCAATAACGCCGCCCTTTTCATTGAGCATGATGGAATACTGCCCCATACCGTCCACCAGTTTGTTCAGATTATTGGTGAACATGGAGTTAAGCCACTCCGTAGCACCTTCGCCACTGACCAGGAACTGGCCCATGTGGGAAATATCGAATACACCGCAGGCGCTGCGCACGGTGTTGTGCTCATCGATAATGCCTGTGTACTGCACCGGCATATTCCACCCAGCGAAGGGTACCATCTTGGCTCCGAGAGCCACGTGCTTGTCACACAAAGGCGTGCTCTTGATAGATTCGGCGTTCATACTGTCGGCGATTCTACCCTTGTTGACAGATGGCGTCAAGCACCTATCCCGTGTGTAGTCACGTATTTCTGTGACAATTTCGCCAGATAGATGATTTTTCTTGTCATTATCGCCACAACATGGTAGAAAGTGGTAACTCTATATGGACACGACATACTACGTCATCTACGGTATGCTCCTTCTGCTGTCGGTCTTCGGTCTGGTGGTAGGCGTGAGCAATGACGCCTGTAACTTCCTTAATTCATCCATCGGCAGCCGTGCCGGCACCTACAACGGGGCCGTGGCTGTGGCCGCAGTGGGCGTGCTGCTGGGAGCATCGTTCTCCAGCGGCATGATGGAGATTGCCCGCAGCGGCGTTTTCATCCCCAGCATGTTCACCTTCCACGAGGTGATGATTCTCTTCCTGGCCGTGATGGTGGCCAATGTGATTCTGCTGGATATCTTCAACACGCTCGGTCTGCCGACCTCGACCACGGTTTCGCTGGTCTTTGCCTTGCTGGGCTCTGCCCTGGGTATGGCCTACTTCAGCATGGGCGACGGGCCCGGCTCCCTGGCAGACTACATCAACACAGACAAGGTGTTCTTCATCGTCTCCGGTATCTTCTGCTCGGTAGCCATTGCCTTCACCGTGGGTACCTTTGTGATGTGGTTTGCCCGCCTGCTCTACACCTTCCACTACCAGCGCATGTACCGCATCATCGGCCCGCTGTGGTGCGGTTTTGCCTTCACGGCCATTTCCTACTTTGCCGTTTTCAAGGGTCTGAAGACCAGCCCCTTGATGAAAGGGCCGTTCATGGACATGGTGGATGCCAACATCGGTATCGCCGTGGTGATTGCCTTTGTGGCCTGGACCATCATTGCGGCCATCCTGCAGTACGGGCTCAAGATTAACACGCTGCGCATCACCGTACTGGCCGGCACAGGTGCCCTCGCTCTGGCCTTCGCCGGTAACGACCTGGTGAACTTCATCGGCGTGTTCATGGCCTCCCAGACATCCATGGAACTGGCCGAAGCTCATCTCGCCACCGGCGGCGACCTGGCCACACTCAAGATGAGCGGCCTGGCCGATGTACAGCAGCAGGTGAACATGCTCTGGCTCGTGGCTGCCGGTCTCGTAATGGTGACCACCCTCTTCTTCTCCAAAAAAGCCCGCAAGGTAACGGAAACCGAACTCAAGCTTTCCTCTGCGAACACCGGCAAGGAGCGATTCGGCTCCTGCAGCGCCGCCCGCACGATGGTTCGCTACACGCTCAACACCAAGCGTTTCTTCGAGCGAATCACCCCCATGCCTGTGCAGAACTTCATTTCCCGCCGCTTTGCCCCGCTGGCGCCGGAGGAAGAGACGGGCGCTATCTATGACCTGGTACGTGGCTCCGTGAACCTCACCGTATCTGCCCTGCTCATCTCCGTAGCCACGGAAATGAAACTGCCGCTCTCCACCACCTATGTAACCTTCATGGTGGCCATGGGTTCCTCCCTGGCCGACCGCGCCTGGGGACGCGACAGCGCCGTGTACCGCATCACTGGCGTGCTCACTGTTATCGGCGGCTGGCTTCTCACCGCTCTGGCCGCGAGCCTGGCAGCCTTCATTGTGGCAGTAGTCATGGGCTACGGTGGTTTCTGGGGCATGGTGACCATGCTGGTCATTGCCGCCATCATCCTGATTAAGTCCACCTTCTTCACCAACAGCTCCAAGGAGGAAATCCGCCTTATCAACATGCACAGCGATGCCGCAGTCAAGGACTTCGGCAAGGCCGCCAGCGGTCGTCTCGGCCGCATGATTGGCATCTACAAGGCCATGGTAAAGGCTCTGCTGGAGGAAGACCGCGATGCCCTGAAGCGCCTGCGCAAGAAGAGCCGCAACCTGAAGCGCGACCTGGAGGTACTGCGTGAAAACGAAGTACTGCCCACCCTGCGCACGCTGCCCAAGGAACTGGCAGACCGCGGCCAGCTCGTCTTCCGCATCACGGAAATCTCCATCAACACCTGCGAGCGCCTGCTCACCCTGGTCAAGGCCAGTTACAACCACATCGACAACAACCACCAGGGGCTCAGCAAGGAACAGGGCGATGACCTGCTGGCACTGACCAACAAGATCGGCCGCTTCTACCCTGACCTGACCGACATGCTCAAAGCCGGTAACTTCGCAGGCATTGATGCCCTGCTCAAAGACCGTGACCAGCTGGGTGAAGACTTTGCCGACTGCATTACCCGCCACCTGATGCACAACACCACAGATGAAAGCGGCATGCGCAACGGCATCCTCTACCTCACTCTGCTCAACGAAACGCGAGCCATGATAAGCCATGCCTTCGCCCTCATCGAGCGAGTCAAGGAAGTATACGAGGATTAAGCATCCCTGAAAACTCACCATCCCCCCCGGAGTCTGCCACAGCTCCGGGGGTTTTGTGTTCTCCTATGCGGCAAGTCCAGCCATAATCAGCATCCATTCTGTTTTACCGATGCCAGCCCACCCACATCGCGCAGTGCTACAATTCAGGGCAAACGATTTTACTTGATTTCGTATTATTTAACTGGTAGCATAAGCCATGCTTTATCTGGAACGTTTTTTAGGCAAAGGTGCCACCCGGCTCTGCTTCTATCACCCGGAAGATAACAGCAAATGCGTCAAAGTAGCCATGCGCTACAGAAATATCCCTCAGCTGC
>JAZRBC010000083.1:0-6398 GCA_045634905.1 Akkermansia sp. | reverse complement strand
CCTGCTGCATCAGCGCCAGCAGCAGCTCCGCAGGGTAAATCTGGGCGCGCCCGGCAGACTGCGCCGCTTTCTGCGCTGCCTGCAGGCCTTCCATCAATTTTGTAGTAAGATTATTATTCATCATGCAGGTGAGATGCTACCGGATGGGGATTTCGTTCAAAATATTATGCGAAGTTGTAAATTTTTGCGCGGCGGTATTGACAGTTGGGAACTCTGATAAGTCATCGTATCTCGATAAATTGGACTTTGGCGGTGAACTTCTTCGGAGCACGCGACTTCAGTCCCGATTACACTCTCCGTGATTTACGGGACTGAAGTCCCGTGCTCCGAAAACAACAATCTCCCTTAATTATGCCAGCGCGTAATATCACCGCCAAATTCCGACTTTGAGCCTCTTTTAATCCAGAGCGTAGCGTGCGGCGGCTACGGCGAGGAACACGGCGGTTTCGACGCGCAGGATGATGGGGCCCAGGCTGGTGGGCAGGTAACCGGCGGCTTCGCCGGCGGCGTATTCGGCGGGGGAGAAATCGCCCTCCGGGCCGATGAGCAGCACGCATTCGCGGGAGCCGGTGCTGCGGGCGGTTTCCAGCAGCTCGCGCAGCGGGCGTGCGTGCGGCACAATGGCGCACTGCAACTTGAGCGCGGGCAGGTCGCTGCGCTGCAGGAACGCGGCGTAGCTCTGCGGCTGCTCAACCACAGGCAGGGAGTTCACGCCGCACTGCTTGCAGGCCTCGAGCACGGTGCGGCTCCATTTGGCGGTCTTGGCGGCGGCTTCTTTCGCATCCAGGCGCACAATGGTGCGTTCGGAGATGAGGGGGATGATGCGCTGCACGCCCATTTCCACCGCTTTCTGGACGATGAGGTCCATGTTGCTTCCCTTGGGTATGGCCAGCGCGAGCGTGATGCCCGCTACCGGGGGCAGGGGAGCCAGCGGGCGCAGATCTGCCAGGGTGAGGGAACTGCTGCCACCGGTGGAGGCGATGCGGCCCACGGCAGACTGTCCGCTGCCGTTGAATACCTCGCATTCGTCGCCCACGCGCAGGCGCATGACTTTCAGCGCATGCTTCGCTTCCTCGCCTTCTATCCCGATGGCGGTTCCGGCCAGAAGCTGAGCGCCCGGGGCATAGCACCTGTGCATGGTAACGATTCGGTTAGAATTACTTCAGATACCGGGCGGCGCGCTTGCGGAAATCGGCCACCTCGGGCTGGTTGCTGTCCTTGAGCTCAGTGCAGAAAGCCTTGAGCGCCTTTTCCTGGCCGGAGGAGAGCCTGGTGGGGGTTTCCACCTGCACCTCGACCATGAGGTCACCGCGGCCGCTGCCTTTCAGGCTGGGCATACCCTTGCCGCGCACGCGGAAGATAGTGTTGCTCTGGGTGCCGGCGGGCAGTTTGAGCTTGGCGGGACCATCCAGCGTGGGCACGGTCATTTCGCCACCCAGGGCGGCATCCATGAAGGGCACGGGCATGGTGCAGTGCAGGTCCATGCCATCGCGCGTAAAGATATCGTGCGGCTTCACCTCGATGAACACGTAGAGGTCACCGGTCTCGCCGCCGTTGGAGCCGGCATCGCCGTTGCCGGTGGAGCGCAGCTTGGTTCCGTTGTTCACGCCGGCGGGCACGCGCAGGGTCACCTTCACGTCCTTGTGCACGCGACCCTCGCCGCGGCATTTCGGGCAGGGGTTGCTGATAGTCTGGCCAGTACCGCGGCAGGTCGGGCAGGTGCTCTGCTGCACAAAGAAACCGCTCTGGCGGGTTACCACGCCGGTGCCGCGGCAGGTCGGGCAGTCGTGGAAGCCGGCGCGGCCATCCTTGGAGCCTGTGGCGTTGCATTCCTCGCAGGGTACCAGGCGCTCCACCTCCAGGGTCTTGGTGCAGCCTTCGGCTGCTTCCTCGAGCGTGATTTCCAGGTCGGTGCGCAGGTCAGACCCGGGACGGCGGGGGTCGGCCTTGCGGCGAGCGCCACCACCCATGCCTCCGAATCCACCGAAAGCACCACCGAATATCTGCGAGAACAAATCAGCCGGGTCGGTGAAACCGCCGAATCCACCGGGACCGCCGGGGCCACCCATGCCGCCGTTCTTGAAAGCCTCGTGGCCCATGCGGTCGTAGGCCGCGCGCTTGTCCGCGTCGCTCAGCACCTCGTAGGCCTCACCCAGTTCCTTGAACTTCTCTTCCGCTTCCTTGTTGTCCGGGTTGCGGTCGGGGTGGTACTTCATGGCCAGCTTGCGGTAGGCCTTCTTGATGGTGGCGTCATCCGCATTGCGGTCAATGCCCAGTACCTCGTAATAATCCTGTGCCATGGTGGGATTCGGGGGTTAGGATTCGGGGGCGTCTTCTTCCCTGGCGGCGGCGGTCACCACATTCACCGGGCGCAGCAGGCGGCCGCGCAGGTTATAGCCGCGGCGCAGAATGCGGATGATGGTGCCTTCCGGCTGGTCGCTCGGCTCGCTCATGATGGCCTCGTGCACGTTGTGGTCAAACTCCTGACCGGGCGCGCACTCGATGGCTTCCACTCCCTGGCTGCTCAGGAAATCGGCCAGCTGCTTCTGCACCATGCTCATGCCGATGTAAATCATCGAGCTGGTGTCCTGCTGGGCCATCTGCATGCCCATTTCAAAATTGTCAATCACCGGCAGCAGCTCTTCCAGCAGGCTGCGGTTGGCGTATTTGGTGAAATCCTCGCGGTCTTTCACGCAGCGCTTGCGGTAGTTATCATACTCAGCTGCTGTGCGCAGAGCCATTTCGCGCCACTTGGTCAGCTCATCCACCGGCTGCTGTTCTTCGGCAGTCGTTTCCTCCGCCTGAGTTTCCGGCGTTTCGGTGGGTTCTTCCTCGGGTGTTGGTTTTGTTTCTTCTTCGCTCATGTGCCATATCATACGCCATAACATGCCCGCGGTCAACCCCTCTCCCGCGTCATTCCCCACTACCGGTTTTCCTGACCAGGAAATAATCAGGCCAGTTGGTAACGACCAGAGTAATATATTGCGAATCTGGCGAACCGGAGGGGGGCTGAGTGAGTGTGGCAGGCGCGTCCTCTTTCGCCGCCGCTTCAGCGAAAATGCAAGGAAATAAAAGCCCGCGGAGCGGGCTTTTGAATTCGATTTCTGTTTTTCCGGCAACAAAAAACGCGTCCGGTTCAGCACCGGAAGCGAAATTTTGTTAGCGAAAGAGGGTAAACCCTCCAATCACTTACTTAGCCTTTACGGGTTCCACCACGGGAGCGGGAGCAACGGGCTCAGCGGGAACCTGCTGCTGCTGCTGCTGCTGGCAGGACACGAAAGCGGCGGCCGTAAGGGCGAGGATAGCGATCTTCTTCATAATTATCTACTAGTTTTGATGTTGTTTGATGCACCAATCAGACACGAATTGCCTGACCGGCTACAAGCAATATAACACCATTCTTTGATAAATCAAGCCTAAAGTCAAAAATTAGAGTGTGAGCAGGCATAAAAAAGTCACACCCGCCCTTCTGGACGGGTGCGCATCAGGAATTAAAGTGAAAATCGAAAGGGCCGTGCCCTTTCAGGCATCACTTACTTGCCCTTCACAACTTCCACCGGCTGGGGAGTAACGATCTCCTGGGGAGGAGTCTGCTGCTGCTGCTGCTGGCAGGACACGAAAGCGGCGGCCGTAAGGGCGAGGATAGCGATCTTCTTCATAATGATACGTTTGTTTGTTATTGGTTTTGAACACCGACCGGACCGGATTGCCCAGCGGGTTGCGGGGTGAATTTACCACCATTTTTGAAAATTGCAAGTCTTTTTTGCTTCAAAAATGATAAAAAGGTATTTTGCTGTAGACTTGGTGGGGTATTATGCCGGGAGGTGAATATCGAATTCCGGATGTAGAATGTACAGAATTTCCTGCGCCTTTGGCGCAGTTGTGTATCAGTCGCGCCGACGGCGCAGGGAGCTTGCACATCCAAAATCCAAAATCCAAAATTCAAGATTCAAAATTCTACTTTCTACATTCAAAATCGCCCCGCCTGCCTTTGCGGGCAAGCGGGGCGGAAAAGTCGCGTGGGCTGCAGTCTTTTATGCCAGAGCTTCTTCGGCGAGGAGCTTGCAGTTGCGCAGGTCGAGCTTGCCGGTGGGAAGGATGGGAATGGCTTCCACGGGCACGATGTACTTGGGAGCCCAGAGGGTGGGCATCTGGCGCTCGGCCAGGGCGGTGCGGATGTGCTGCAGAATCTCCTTTTCCTGCGAGCTGCGCTGGTGTTCCTCCAGTGCAGAGAGCAGAACCAGAGCCTCGCCCTTCTGCGGGTCGGTCACGCCGGTGATGGCAATCTGCACGCCACCTTCAGCCGCGGGGTCGATGTTGAAGATTTCGGTAAGCGCCTGCTCCACGCCTTCGTGGGGAACCATTTCGCCGCCAATCTTGGAGAAGCGGGAGAGACGGCCACCCAGGGTGATGAAGCCGTTGAGATCCATGCGGCCGATATCGCCGGTCTTGAACCAGCCATCCTTGAACAGGGTGGGGTTCAGGTCAGCCTTGCCTACATAGCCGGTGAAGATGTTGGCACCCTTGAACCAGATCATACCCTGCTCAGTGAGAGGCAGTTCCTTGGTGTCGTCGTCCACATCGGTGATACGCACGGCGATACCGGGCAGCGGCACACCGATGGTGCGGGGCAGGTGGCCGGGCACGTAGAACTTGGACTCCGGCAGCATGGGGGCGTTCGGCATGTTCACGGCGCACACGGGGGAGGCCTCGGTCAGGCCGTAGCCTTCCAGCAGGGTTACGCCGCAGCGCTCCTGGAATTCCTTCTCCAGGTCGGGCTGCAGTTTCTCGGCACCCACGATGAAGTAGTTCACAGCCTTGAAGGTGTCCTTGTCGGCGCGGCGCAGCATGGCGCGGGCGAAGGTGGGGGTGGCGCACACCACGGTCAGGTCGTAGCGCTTGCACAGGTCGCACAGGCTGCGGGCATCCGTCGGGTTCGGGTAGGCGCAGTAGCTGTAGCCGGTAAGCAGCGGCAGCATCATGGTCACGGTGAGGCCGAAGCTGTGGAAAATCGGCAGACTGGCCAGGAATTTCTCCTCACCCAGCGGGATGCGGTTGGCGCACTGGGCCACATTGGCCAGCACCATGCGGTGGCTGAGCACCACGCCCTTGGGCTCGCCGCTGGAACCGGAGGTGAAGAGCATCACGGCCTCGTCGTTGTTTCGGCGGGCATCGGTGTCGAACATCTTGCAGATGACGCTGGCCGGTGCGGCCTTGGCCATGAGCACGTTGGTGATGAGCGTCTTCTTGTTCAGGTTCTTCAGCAGGTCTTCCACGATGATGAGCTGGTCCTCCGGCGGCCAGGGGAAGGTATCCAGCTTCTGCATGAACTTGCGGGCGGTGATGAAGGTCTTCAGCCCGGCCTGGCGCACGGTGCTTTCAAATGCAGCCTTGGAGGAAGCATAGTTGATGAGCACCGGTGTGGCACCTGCCAGCAGGCAGCTCAGCGTGGCAATGGTGCCGCCGGGACCCGGAGGCAGGATGACGCCGATGCGCTTGTCGCCGCGCTCCTTCAGCATCTTGGCCACGGTCATGGAAACACCCAGCACCTTGAAGAAGGGCAGCGTGGCGTGCGTCATGCCATCGATGATTTCGGCCTTCGGGGCAGCCTTCATGGACTTCACCAGAGCCGTGGTCAGCGAACCGCGCAGCAGCGGCTGGGCGGCGTAAATCTCGGCGCTGCGCTGCAGCCAGGCAGCCATGAGTCGCTCGCCGGTCTTCGGGCCGGGGTGCAGCTGCGGCAGAATGCTCAGCTCTTCGCTGTAGCCGGGCTTCGGTTCGCTGCGGAAAAGGTCTTTGATATTGTCATCATAGTAACCCACGAACACCGGCACCGGGGAAATGTGCAGGCTGCCCACCGTGGAGAGGAAGGGGGAGGGTACGTCTGCGTGGCAGCCGCGGGTCTTGCTCACCATGCCCGGCAGGAACACAACGCTGTTCCCCTGGTGCATCTGGTCCAGAATCTGTTCACGCACGCGGCGGGAGGTGGTGTTGCGGAAATCGAAGTATTCGATGTGCACCTTCTTCTTCGTCAGGTAATCCATCACCTCCGGATGCGGCGGGAAGGTCGGATCCACCAGGTAGCACACCTTGCCGTCCAGCAGTTTGTGAAGTGCCTTGCCCACCGCCACGCTCAGGCGGTTCGGCATGTAGAAGCCGGGGCTTACGATGTTTTCCTGCCCGGTCACATTTACCGGGTTTCCTTTGAGACTAAGCAGACTTACCATAAATTCGTGTTGTTTGAAGAGTTTCGTGTGTGTAGAAAGTTGGCTGGCTTTGCAAAAAGCCGCCCGACTGTGGTGTGCAGCGGGCGGCTTTTGAGCCCACGGATTCTATGCTAGCATATTATCCGGGTGATTTCCAGCGTAAAACGCCGGGGTGAATTAGAATTTGTAGGT
>JAZRBC010000082.1:0-4211 GCA_045634905.1 Akkermansia sp. | reverse complement strand
AGCCCCGAGCAATGCGAGCGGGCGGCAGAATCCGTTGCTTCACAATATGCCGTGGCCTCCCTGCCACCCACTCACTTCGTTCGGGGTTCCGTGTATATTTAACACCAAACCCAGCGTTCCGCCGCTACGCGGCTCCACGCTGGGCTATGATTATGCCGCCCTGACGGGCTCTAAATTCCGCTCGCCGTTGGCTCGCCAAAGTCCAATTTACCGCTGAATTCTGGCACACACATACACTTTCCTACCTAATTTGTAGAAATTACTCTTGACGCAGCCGCATTCTTATGCTAGATTGGAATCGTTCCAAGCAACAAGATAGAAAGGAAGCCGGACGATGAGCAACTACACAGCAAAGACAGTACACGAGGGCGGCATGAGGTGCCGCAATGAGTTCACCCAGGGGGGCGCGGTATTCACCACGGATGTGGCCGCAGCGCTGGGCGGACGCGGAGAGCAGCCGAGCCCCGCTGCCCTGCTGGCAGCCACGGTGGCTTCGTGCATGGGCAGCATGATGGCTTTTCTCGGTGCCCGCCGCGGTATCAACACCGAAGGCATCAGCATCGAATCCGGCTACGAGGAGGGGAAGAACGGACTGAGCGCCCTGGTATTCCACATCACGGTGCCGCATGCGGTGGCCGAGGCCGAACGCAGCGTGCTGGAAGCCGCGGTGAAAGGCTGCCCCGTGGGTGCGGCGATTGCCCCCACGGTGGAAAAGAAGATTTCCTGGACATGGGCTTGAGAAAGCCCACTGGCATAACAGAAGACAACACAACCAATAGAGAGAGAAAGGTGACCGGGAGGGGCTTATGTGTGTGGCCCTTCCCGGTTTCTTCTTTACATCCCCCGGCACTCATGCTACAACCTGTGCATGACTAAGTTCCGGAAAATTCTCCGCTGGGTGCTGCGCTCGCTGGCAGCTCTGCTTCTTCTCTCCGTCATCGGGCTGGGTGGCGGTGCGGTCTGGCTGTGGGGCTGGACCTGGAAGGGGGCGCCGGACTTTCACGAAAGCTGGACCGCCGGGGAACGTGCCGCCATCACCGAGTTCGACCGCTATCTGCGACAGGATTTTGCGCGCGACACCACCTGCAGCATACAAAACTGGTACGACATGCTGAATGCCGGCTTCGGCGGTACCCGCAGTGTTGGTCTGATCGAACATCTGTCCGGTGCCTACACAGCTAAACAGATAGCTGACCCCATATCCGGCATGCTGCACCAAATCGCCGAAAGCGGTGATGCCCGGGAAACAGGCACGGTCAGCTACGAAGACACGCACGGCTATACCCCCGCCATCGTTGCCGGGCTGACAGCGCACATGGACGCGCTGGAGGCACTGGTGCGCCACGGGGCAAATCCGAACGCCCAGACCTACCACCAGGCAAACGAGTTCACCAATCCCATGGATGGTGACACACCACTCTCTCCCACTATCAACGGACAATTCATCAACGACCGCAGACTTCCCTGGGAAGCCCGTCGGCAGACAGCAGAGTTTCTTCTGGAACAAGGCGCTGACCTCAACAGCGGCGGGCGCATGCACGCCCTGAGCTGTGCCATGCCCATCATGCTGCGACAGCAGGAAGGCGCCACGCCCTGGCTCTGGGCGATGGAGCACGGCATGAAAGTGCAGCACGAATACGTGGCGAGCGTCATGTCCTACCCCGCCGCCCAGCCGCTGCTGGAACGTGTGCTGCGCGAAAAGCGGGTGGATGTGAACGATGTCAGCGGAAAAATCACCATGCTTCAGGCGCTGGTGAAAATACTCGTGTATCCCTTCGATGAGGAACAGTGGCAGGATGACCAGGTGGAAGAAATAATGCTACCCCGCCTGAACATGCTGCTGACCGCGGGAGCCGACCCGAATCTGATTCCGAAATCAGCTGAACCACAGCGCCCCGGTGAAAGTGATGAAGAATACGATAACCGCATGTGGGAAACCGACTCGCAGGCCCGCAAAAGGCCGCTGGAAATCGTAGAAACGGCACTGGAACGCGCCGAGCTTCCCGCCCAGCGCGAGCTCTGCAGGCGGGTGATAGAAAGACTCCGCGCCGCAGGAGCAGTTTCCCGCAGCGCGGAATAAAATCATTTACCCGCACTATCAGCGGAGCTGCTTGTTCTTAGCCTCCATCCCGGGGCAAGGTGCGGTGGGCAGGCCAGCCTCGTTCACGAGGTTCGGGTTCATGAATACGGCCCAGCCATAGCGCATGTACTTGGGGGCCTTCACGCCCTCAGCCGTGAGCACCACGGTTTCGCCCTTGATTTCAGCGGTGGCGGGTGCATACTTCTTATCTGCACCGGCCAGCTCGAAACCTGCGGGGGCAGCACCATCGGTCGTGCGCAGCCCCCTGGCGTGGTCGAACTTCACCTGCACCTTGTTGCCCTTCACCTTGATGGAGGAGGCCACGGGACCACTGTACTCGACATCCTTACCGTACACGGTCTTGAGAGCAGTGGCGGCCAGGCGCTCGCCCACCTCCACCTTGCGGGGCGGGTGCACATCGCTATTCGTCGAGCCCAGATCCATGGTCACCACGCAGCCCACGTTCGGCAATTCTTCGGCCACCTCGGCCTGCACCTGGCGGAACTCGGGCCAGTAGGCACGCAGCTTGCTCTTATCGTTAATACGCGGGAGCTGCACCTGAATGAAAGGCATGGCGGGGTTGCCCAGCTTATCGCGCCAGGAGGTGATGACATCCTTCAGCAGCTTCTTGTTCTGCTCGTTGTCCAGGATTTCGGCATCGGATTCGCCCTGGTACCAGATGGCACCGGCCACGGGGAATCCTTCCCACCGCTCCAGCCCGGTCTCGTACAGGTAGGAGGGCGCATAGGGATGCAGCGAGAAATCACCACCCGGGCCCACATTCTGCTGGGCGCGGCCGCGCACCCATGCGCTGGCGTACTTGCTCTTCACCCAGTCGCCACCCTGGCAGCCGGGGTACTCCTTCTTCACCACGTCGCGGGGAATCCAGGCCAGCATGTTCGACCCACCCAGCGAGGCATGGATGATACCCACCGGCACACCCAGCTGCTTCTGCAGCTCCTGGCCGAAGTAGTACCCCACCGCACTCATGCGCGGCGTGGTGGCGGGGGAGCTCACCGCCCATTTGCACTCGTACATGCGCTTCTCCTGCACGCGCTTGAGCAGGTCTGCATTATAGCGGGGCGGGCTGGTGTGCACCTGCGGCTCGCTGTGGTAGAAACGGAAATCCGGGTTGGCAGACTGGGCAATGGTGGCCTGATTGCCCGGGGTCTGGTTCAGGCGCCAGAGCATATTCGACTGGCCGCTGGCAATCCAGACCTCGCCCACCACCACGTTCTGCACGGTGGCGCTGCCGCTCTTCTGGCTGGCCTCCAGCGGCTGCCCGGTGACGTTTGCCTGCATGGGCTGCAGCACAGCCTGCCAGTTCCTGCCCTTGGTCTGAGCCTTCACGGTCTGCCCGTTGAAACTCACCGTCACCGGCTCGCCGGGCGTATCTGTGGTGCCGCGCACCACAATCTCGCGCCCCTGCTGCAGCACCATACCATCGCCATAGATGGCATCGAACTCAACCGCCGCCAGCAGCGGCGCACTTCCCAGGATGAAGAACCATGCGTTTTTCATACTTATATCCTATCCTTTTCTGATGCATTGTCAAGCTGTTTCAGCAATGAATGTCGGGGGCCGGATACAGGCATACCCCGCTTTCCATGTCACCTTTTTGCGCCGGCCTGAATAAAAAGATTGACAAAAGAGTTAGCTTCAACTAAAATCCGCTCGTCCTTATAAATTAGCCAACACTAACATTCTAAAAATGGAAACGCAGCGATTAAGACTGAATCAGGTAAGAATTGGCACGAGTGCGACGGTAGTAAGAGTGCATGGCGAGGGAGCCCTGCGGCAGCGCATTCTCGACATGGGGGTGACAAAAGGTGCAGACATACGGGTGCAGAAGATGGCCCCCTTCGGCGACCCGCTGGAAGTAACAGTTCGCGGATTCCAGCTTTCACTCCGCAAGGCCGAGGCCGCCAGTATCGAGGTACAGTAAGACACTATATTTCCGCATGAAAAAGAACATTGCATTGGCCGGGAACCCGAACAGCGGCAAGACCACGCTGTTCAACGAACTGACCGGAGCCAACCAATACGTGGGTAACTGGCCGGGCGTGACCGTGGACCGCAAAGGCGGCCAGCTGACAGAGCACGAGGAGATTGAGCTGCAGGACCTGCCCGG
>JAZRBC010000081.1:0-13926 GCA_045634905.1 Akkermansia sp. | reverse complement strand
TCAGTGGTTTGCCCTGCAGTTCCGCGAAACAGCGGCTTTTTCTCCCATCCCGGCGCTCAGGTGGGATGATCTGGCGATTGTCCTGGCGGAGCTCTGGGTGGCGCAGCTGGTGTGCCTGCTGGCTGCGGTGCTGGTTTGTTCCCTGTTGCGGAGGCGCAGGCTGGTGCTTTTTGTGCTGCTGATGGTGGCGCAGTTTATATGTGTGCAGGGTATGGATTATCACCTGACTGCCGATGGTGTGTCCGTGAATGTCTGGTCGCTTCTACCGCTGCTTCTCATAGAGATATCGTATGTGAAAATGTGGTTCCTGCCCACCCTGTGGGGTGCGGAAGTGCTCGCTTCCCTGCGCCTGCTGCTGGGGGTGAAACTCGCCTGGCTGGTGGTTCTGCTGGTCATTTTCGCGCGCTTCCCGCGAAAATGATACCGCTCTCTCAGAAAAAATGGTGTCATACCCGGCAAAAATAAATTTTTTGCCGGGTTTTTGAATTCGCCGTGTCCGGGCTGCAGAAATTTGCAAAAAAAAGGCTGAAAATTCAAAGAAAAGGCTTGATTTATGGGAAATTTGGAGTAAACTGTCGCGACCGCGGACTGTACAGGGATGTACTGTCTACCGGTCTCTATCGGGTAATCCGGTGAGGCGATGTACCATATTCCTCGAGGGATGAGGAAAAGGTGAAGTAAGCCGTAAAACCTTGAAAAACAAAATCATAAATAAGTAACATGCCGACTATTAATCAGCTCGTCCGCAAAGGACGTACAGTACCGGAAGAGAAGTCGAAGTCTCGCGCTCTTCACAGCTGCCCGCAGCGCCGTGGCGTTTGCCCGCAGGTGATGACTCGTACCCCGAAGAAGCCGGACTCCGCTCTTCGTAAAGTTGCTAAGGTGCGCCTTACCAACGGTGAAGAAGTGATCGCCTACATCGGTGGTGAAGGCCACAACCTCCAGGAGCACTCCATCGTGCTTGTGCGTGGTGGTCGTGTGAAGGACCTTCCCGGTGTTCGTTATCATATCGTTCGTGGTGCTCTGGACTGCCTTGGCGTTGACAAGCGCCGCCGTGGCCGTTCGAAGTACGGTGCCAAGCGCCCGAAGGCCGGTGCCGCCGCCGCTCCCGCTAAGAAGCGCTAAACATCAACACTGAACAACTGAATTTAAGACTATGGCTCGTCGCAAACGCGTCTACAAGAAGATTGAACGTCGTGACTCCCGTTACGATTCCGTGCTCGTTGGCCGCCTGATTTGCAAGGTGATGCTCGACGGCAAGCGCTCCCTGGCTGAGCGTATCGTTTACAAGGCTATCGACCTTGCTAACGAGGGTACCGACACTGTGAGCCCGCTGGAGGTTCTGACCCGCGCCATTGAGAACGCCAAGCCCCGTGTGGAGGTGAAGAGCCGCCGCGTGGGTGGTGCTACTTACCAGGTTCCCTTGGAAGTGGCTCCCGATCGTTCCGAAGCTCTGGCTATGCGCTGGATCATCAACTACGCCCGCAACCGCAAGGGTATCCCCATGGCTAAGGCTCTGGCTAACGAAATCAAGGAAGCCGCTGCTAACCAGGGTGCCGCCGTGCGCAAGCGCGATGATGTGCACAAGATGGCTCAGGCCAACCGTGCCTTCGCTCACTTCCGCTGGTAATAGCGCCTGCTGGAAGTTTTGATGTAATCTCTGAACTTTAAAACATTCATATTACTATATGGCTAATAACTATAGCAGCCCTGACCGCAAGGCTCCGCTTGAGCGCTACCGTAACTTCGGTATCGCCGCCCACATTGACGGCGGCAAGACCACGCTTTCCGAGCGTATCCTGTTCTACACCGGCATGATCCACAAGATCGGCGAGACCCACGAGGGTTCTGCGACGACCGACTGGATGGAGCAGGAGCAGGAGCGTGGTATTACCATTACCTCCGCTGCCGTTACGACCAACTGGAAGCAGCTGCCCGCCGAGGGCTGCCACAAGCTTTTCGAGAACGAGAACTTCCAGCTCAACGTTATCGATACTCCCGGGCACGTGGACTTCACCGCTGAGGTGGAGCGTTCCCTGCGCGTGCTCGACGGCGCTATCGTGGTGTTCTGTGGTGTTGCCGGCGTGCAGCCCCAGACTCAGACGGTGTGGCGCCAGGCCAACAAGTACGAGGTGCCCCGCATCTGCTTCGTGAACAAGATGGACCGCACCGGCGCTAACTTCGCCAACGTACTGAACGACATCCGCACCAAGCTGGGTGCCAACGCTGCTCCCATTCTGGTGCCCATCGGCGCCGAGGACCAGCTCTGCGGCCAGATTGACGTGGTGAACCAGAAGGCTATCTTCTACAATGACTCCGACCGCCAGGGTTCCACCTATGAGGTGAAGGACCTCGAGGGCGAGCTCAAGGAAATCGGTGAAGCCTACCTTGAGGAGCTCAAGGAGAAGGTTGCTGACGTGGACGACGAGCTGGGTGAACTCTTCCTCATGGAGGAGCCCATCGATGCTCCGACCCTGAAGCAGGCTATCCGCCGCGCTACCATCGCCAACAAGTTCATCCCCGTGGCCGGTGGTTCCGCTTTCAAGAACAAGGGTGTGCAGGGCCTCCTGGACGCTGTGGTGGACTACCTCCCCAGCCCCCTCGAGTGTAAGCAGGCCACTGTGACCAGCACCATCGCCTCCGGTCTCGATGAGAACGGCTACGAGGTGTTCGACGTGAAGGAAATCAACCCCTCCGACAACGACAAGCCCGTGGTGCTGGCATTCAAGCTCTGGGCCGACAAGTTCGTGGGTTCCCTTGTCTTCATCCGCGTATACACCGGCGTGGTGCGCAAGGGCGACACCGTGTACAACCCCCGTACCCGTAAGCGTGAGCGCGTGGGCCGTCTGCTCCAGATTCAGGCCAATGTGCACACCGACGTGGACGCTGTGTACTCCGGCGATATCGCCGCTATCGTGGGTCTGAAGAACGCCACCACGGGTGACACCCTGGCTTCCGACGACTTCGACTATACTCTCGAGCCCCCGACCTTCCCGGATACCGTGATTTCCATGGCCGTGGAACCCCTCACCAAGGGCGACCAGGAAAAGATGTCCAACGCTCTGCAGCGCCTTTCCGCTGAAGACCCGACCTTCCGCGTGAAGACCGACGAAGAAACCGGTCAGACCATCATCGCCGGCATGGGTGAGCTTCACCTCGACATTATCGTGGACCGCCTCAAGCGCGAGTTCAAGGTGGAAGCCAACACCGGCAAGCCCCAGATCGCCTACCGCGAAACCATCACCGGTTCTGCTGACCGTGTGCAGGGTAAGCTGGTGAAGCAGTCCGGTGGTCGTGGTCAGTACGGTGACGTGGTGATTGCCATGCGTCCCGGCGAGCGCGGTACCGGTCTCAAGATTGCCAACAAGATTGTTGGTGGTGCCATTCCCAAGGAGTACATGAACGCTGTGTACGCCGGTCTGAACGAAGCCATGAACTCCGGTTCTGTTGCGGGTTACCCCGTGGAGGACGTGGAAGTGGACGTGATTGACGGCTCCTACCACGAAGTGGACTCCAACGAAAACGCCTTCAAGATGGCTGCTATCTTCGCTATGAAGAATGCCTTTGCCAAGTGCAGCCCCGTGCTGCTGGAGCCCATCATGGCTGTGGAAGTGGTGACCCCCGCTGAAAACCAGGGCGATATCATGGGCGACCTCAACCGCCGCCGCGCCATGGTGAAGAACATGGAGCACAAGGGTGCTGAGTGCGTACTCACCGCCGATGTGCCGCTGGCCGAAATGTTCGGTTACTCCACCGACATCCGTACCCTCTCCAAGGGTCTGGCCTCCTACTCCATGGAACCCTCTCACTTCGAACAAGTGCCCCAGAACCTTGTCAATGAAATCGTCAAGGCTCGCGGTGGCAATAAGTAAACCAACCATACAATATTAACCTAAACATAACCGCACGTTCATGCAAAGTCCCAAAATCCGCATCCGTCTCCGTGCATTTGACAGCCGCGCTATCGACCGCTCCGCTTCCGAGATCGTCGAGACCGCTAAGCGTACAGGTGCCAAAGTCGCCGGGCCGATTCCTTTGCCGACTCGTATCGAGAAGTTCTCTGTGAACCGCTCGGTCCATGTTAATAAGAAATCTGCCGACCAGTTCGAAATCCGTACCCACAAGCGCCTGCTCGACATCGTTGAGCCGACCTCCCGCACGGTGGAAGAGCTCAAGAAGCTCAATCTGCCCGCTGGTGTGGACATCACGATCAAGATCTGATCATCGCCCGTTTAATACGAACATTTAACCAGATTTTTTAATAACATGTCTTTAGGACTTATTGGTAAGAAGGTTGGCATGACCCGCGTCTTCAACAAGGAGACCGGTGCCATGATTCCCGTCACGGTTATCGACGTGACCGGCAACACTTACGGCCAGATCAAGACCGAGGAGAAGGATGGTTACTGCGCCATCCAGGTGGCTTTCGACGCTCAGAAGGAGAGCCGCCTTTCCAAGCCGGTCGCCGGCCATTTCAAGAAGCTGGGCATCGCCCCCGCCAAGCTCCTCAAGGAGTTCCGCGTGGACGCCGCCGAGCTGCCCGCTGAGGGCGCTGAGCATCCCGGCTGCAGCCTCTTTGAAGAGGGTGCCTGGGTGGACGTCATCGGTACGTCCAAGGGTAAGGGCTTCCAGGGTGTTATGCGTCGTCATAACTTCAGTGGCTCTCCCATGACGCACGGCTCCATGATGCACCGCCGTACTGGTGGTGTGGGCGCCTGCGCCACGCCGTCCCGTGTATGGAAGGGCCAGAAGATGCCCGGCCACATGGGTAACGAGCGCAAGACCGTGCAGAACCTGAAGGTCGTTCAGGTGCGCAAGGACGACAACGTGATTCTTGTGTCCGGCCCCGTGCCCGGCGCCAAGGGTTCCTATGTTGTGGTCCGTCCGGCTAAGAAGAAGAACGGTAAATAAACAACGAACTAGGAAAACCTATCTATGTCCGCTAATACACTGACAATCGAGGCAGCCAACGCCGCCGGCCTCGTGACGGTGGGCCCCGAGAAGGGTAGCCAGGCCGTACACGACCTGGTGACCGCCTACCGCGCCAACCGCCGCACCGGCTCCGCTAACACGAAGACCCGCGGTGAGGTTGCTGGTAACAACCGCAAGATCTATCGCCAGAAAGGCACGGGTAACGCCCGTCACGGCGACCACCAGTCCCCCATCTTTGTGGGTGGTGGCGTGGTGTTCGGTCCCCGCCCCTGCGACTACTCCAAGAAGGTGAACAAGTCCACCCGCAAGCTGGCTCTCCGCCGCGTGCTGGGCGACATCATCACCGCTGGTAAGGTCGTGACCGTTCCTTCCTTCTCCATCGAGGACGGCAAGACGAAGTCCTTCGTCGCCGCTGTGTCCGAGATTGCCGAGGGCAAGAAGATCCTCATCATCGCCGACAGCTTCGACGAAATGACCAAGCGCGCTGGCCGCAACGTGGCCGAAGTGCTTCTCATGAGCGCCGCTGAGGTGAACGTGGAGCAGCTGCTGGACGCCCGCAAGGTCGTTCTCGTTGACTCCGCTATGGAAATCATCGCCAACCGCACCAAGTAATCATGAACGAAATCTACGACGTAATCAAGAAGCCGCGCGTTTCCGAAAAGGCAACCGTGCTGCACGAGGAGAACGGCGTGCTTACGCTCGAAGTGGCGGTGAAGGCCACCAAGATCGAGATCAAGCAGGCTGTGGAGAAGGCTTTCGGCAAGAAGGTCGCCTCTGTCCGCACCGCTAACTATGACGGCAAGGTGCGCCGCAAGCGCACCAAGGATGCCGGCAACGCACCCGCCTGGAAGAAGGCATTCGTGCGTCTGGCCGAAGGTGAGTCCCTGGACCTTGTCTAATATTGGAACCCGCAACTAGAAAGTAAGCTATCATGTCCCTCAAGTCATTTAAGCCTACCACTCCGTCCAACCGCTACAAGGTTCTGCCCTCTTTCGAGGAGATCACCAAGTCCAAGCCGGAGAAGAGCCTGCTGCAGCCCATCCGCAAGAGCGGTGGCCGCAACAACAACGGCCGCATCACCACCCGCCACATCGGCGGTGGTCACAAGTACCACTACCGTCTGGTGGATTTCCGCCGCACCCGCACTGAGGCTGCTACCGTGCTCGGCATCGAATACGATCCGAACCGCACCTGCCGCATCGCCCTCATCCAGTACACCGATGGCACCAAGAGCTACATCCTGGCTCCCGTGGGTCTGACCGTTGGTATGACCGTGCAGGCCGGTGAGAACGTGGCCCCCAAGGTGGGCAACGCCATGCCCCTCAAGAACGTACCCCTGGGTACTGCTATTCACAACATCGAGATTCGTCCCGGTTCCGGTGGTAAGATTGCTCGCTCCGCCGGTCAGCAGGCTGTGCTCTCCAACCGTGATGGTGAGTACGCCCTGGTTAAGATGCCTTCCGGCGAAATCCGCAAGTTCCGTGTGGAGTGCTACTGCACCATCGGTCAGGTGGGCAACGCTCAGCACATGAACGAGTCCTCCGGTAAGGCTGGCCGCACCCGTTGGATGGGTATCCGTCCGACCGTGCGCGGTATGTGTATGAACCCCGTCGACCACCCCAACGGTGGTGGTGAGGGTAAGTCCAAGTCCGGTGGTGGTCGTCAGCACCTGAAGTCCCCCTGGGGTCACGTCAAGGGCCAGAAGACCCGCCGTCTCCGCAAGCCCTCCGATGTGTTCATCGTGCAGCGCCGTAACGCCAAGTAATTTTAACCACAAACATTTCTAAGAACAATGGGACGTTCCCTCAAAAAAGGACCCTTCGTAAGCCAGCCTCTTCTCGATAAGGTTGACGCCCAGCTGCAGAGCGGGGATCGCAAGCCGATCAAGACCTGGAGCCGCGCCTCTATGGTGATTCCGGATTTCGTCGGTCTCACTTTCCTGGTGCACACCGGTAAGTCCTTCGCCACGGTATACGTGACGGAGAACATGGTGGGCCACAAGCTCGGCGAATTTGCTCCGACCCGTATCTTCAAGGCTCACGGTGGCATCGGCAAGAAGTAATAAGATTAACCGAAACTGAACCATGTCCGCTGCTCACCTCAGCATCTGCTCTGTTGCCCTGGCCGTTCTGGCTGCGGGTACCTGCGCTGGTGCCGGTGAGGGTGGAAATGGTGCTACGGACCGCAGAATCGACCAGCTGGAACGCCAGGTGGCCAGTCTCCGCGAAAGCTATATGCTTGCCCGGGCAGATGCAGATGCTGCCCGCAAGCAGCTCCGGGAGGTCAGCATGCGCCTTGAAGCGCTTGGTGGCTCTGCCCTGGGTGGCCAGGAGGAAAAGCTCATCGAAACCGCTGCCATGCTCGAATCCACCCGGAACGAGCTGGAAGAGGTGCGCCAGGGCAGCCTCCGCCTCACCGCCGCAGTCGCTGAATTCAAACGCAGCGCCATGGTGGAGGATGAGACCGCCCGGCTCGCGCTGGAGACCGCCCTGCAGGATATGGAAGTGGCCCTCGGGCTGCGCCAGAAACCGCAGAGCGAGTTCGATGGCACGCTCGATGAGGCCAAGGTGCTCAGCATCGACTCCGAATCCGGGCTTATCGTCATCAACGCCGGCCGCAAGGGCGGGGTGGAAGTGGGTATGCCCATGGAAATCTCCCGCGGCGACCAGGCCATTGCTCAGGCAATGGTGACTGATGTACGCAAGAGCGTATCCGGTCTGCTCGTTCAGCGCCACCTCAACCCGGTGCTCAGCATCGCTGTAGGTGACCGCGTGTCCGTGAAAATAAACGACTAATTCTTCAACAAATACCATAACAATGGAAGTGAAAGCAGTATACAAGAATGCTCGCATCTCTGCGAAGAAGATGCGCGACGTAGCCGCCGCCGTCCAGGGTATGTCTGTGACTCAGGCTACCGACGTGCTGAGCTACACCCCCAAGAAGGGCGCTTATCTCCTGAATAAGACCCTGAAGGCCGCTGTGGCCAACGCCGAGAACAATAACGGTCTCTCCGCTGATGAACTCGTGCTCAAGAGCGTGATGGTGGACGAAGGTCCTACCTTCCGTCGTACAATGGCTCGCGCCCGTGGTTCCGCCAACATGATCCGCAAGCGCACCGCCCACATCACCGTCATCCTCGCTAACAAAGAGGCATAACCATAACAAACTAACATAACACTATGGGTCAGAAAGTAAATCCTATCGGCTTCCGTCTTGCCGTTACTAAAGACTGGCGTTCCAAGTGGTATGCTACGGGCAAGGACTATGCCACGAAGCTCCACGAGGACCTCAAGATCCGCAAGTTCATCAAGGACTACACCGCCGATCTCAACAAGGATCTCAAGGGCTCCACGCCTGCGATTTCCCGCATCACCATCGAGCGCGCCTGGAACAGCGTCCGCGTGACCATCTCCACCGCTCGTCCCGGCCTCATCATCGGGCCCAAGGGCAAGAACATCGAGGAAATGACCGCCGCCCTCTCCAAGCTGTGCAGTGGCGCCCAGGTCAAGCTCGACATCATGGAAATCCGCCAGCCGGAGCTCGATGCCCAGCTTGTGGCCGAGAACATCGCCACTCAGCTTGAGCGCCGTGTTTCCTTCCGTCGCGCCATGAAGCGTGCCGTGCAGGTTGCCATGGACTTCGGTGCCGAGGGTATCCGCGTTCGTTGCGCTGGCCGTCTGGGTGGTGCTGATATCGCCCGCGCTGAGCAGTACCGCGAGGGTAAAGTGCCGTTGCAGACTCTGCGCGCCCCGATTGATTACGGCTTTGCCGAGGCTCGTACCCTGTACGGTATCATCGGTATCAAGTGCTGGATCAACAAGCGCCCCGAGGTTGCCGGTGCTCCCCAGATGGGTGGCCGTCAGAACCGTCCGCAGCGTCCCCGCCGCGATTCCCGCCGCGACGCCTAATGTCTAACACGAAACTTTAAACAATAGGAGAATAAGACTATGCCTTTAATGCCCAAACGTATTAAGGACAACCACCGCAAGATGCACCGCGGCAACCGCGGTGGCAACGCAACGAGCGGTGACTATGTTGCCTTTGGTGACTTTGGTCTGCAGGTGCTCACCCGCGGCTGGGTGACCAACAACCAGATCGAGGCTTGCCGTATCGCTATCAACCGTTACCTGCGCCGTAAGGGTCGCGTGTACATCCGCATCTTCCCGCAGAAGTCCTTCACCAAGCGTCCGCCGGATACCCGTATGGGTAAGGGTAAGGGTGCCGTGGAAGGTTGGGTGGCCGTTTGCCGTCCCGGCAACATCATGTTCGAGGTGGGTGGTGTGACTGAGTCCGCTGCTCGTGAGGCTCTCCGCCTTGCCTCCAACAAGCTGGGTATCCGCACTCGTTTCGTCTATCGCCAGGGTGTTGAACCCCAGGCCTAAAACTAGTAACATTCAAACATTACATTATTATGCCTGTAAAGAAAGCTAAAGACTTCCGCGGTATGCCCGCCAAGGAGCTCGCCGCCCACATCCGTGGCCTGCGCGAGGAATACTTCAACCTGCGTATCCAGCAGGCCACTGGTCAGCTGGAGAACAACCAGCGTATCCGCATCGTCCGCAAGGAACTCGCCTGCGCCCTGACTGTTCAGGGCGAGGGCAGCGCCGAGGCCTGAATCTAAACGAAAACCCAAGGACTTAGAATATGAGCGAAGAAACTACTACGACCAAGCCCCAGGGCCTTCGTAAGACACGCGTCGGCGTTGTTGTCTCTGACAAGATGAGCAAGACCATCGTTGTGGAGTACGTAGCCCGCGTTCCGCACCCCGTGTTCAAGAAAATCGTGAAGAAGAGCAAGAAGTTCTATGCTCACGATGAGAACGAAATCGCCAAGATCGGCGATAAGGTGCGTATCCGTGAAACCCGCCCGCTTTCCGCGCTGAAGCGCTGGGAGCTCGTGGAAATCCTGAAACACTAATTCTAACCAGAAAGGACATTACCTACTATGCTCCAGATGGAATCCCTCGTTCAGGTGGCCGACAACACCGGCGCCCGTACCGCCAAGATGATTGGCGTGATCGGCAAGAGCGGTGCTGACCAGGCTCACATCGGTGATATCATCACCTGCCACATCCGCGAATCCATCCCGACCGCTTCTGTGAAGAAGGGTACGGTGGTGAAGGCTGTGGTGGTGCGTACCGCCGCCCCCATCCGTCGCGACGACGGCTCCGTGCTTCGTTTCGACACCAACGCTGTGGTGGTTATCGACAAGGATAACAACCCGCGTGGTACCCGTATCTTCGGGCCGGTGGCTCGCGAGCTTCGTGAAAAAGGTTTCATGAAGATCGTGTCCCTCGCTCCCGAGGTGCTGTAAGGCGGAAGGGTATTTGTTGAAGTTTATCACTTCCACACACCTTACATCAGAAAGCGGCAGGTTCCCCGGTGGAACCTGCCGCTTTGCTTTTCAACCTGAGAAATCAGGTTGGAGCACGGGCCTTCAGTTCCGTATGTTTGCGTGTTCAATGTAATATATAGACTGTTGCATCATCTTAACGTTTGACAAGCCCGGCCATTCGGTATATCATGCGCGCATGTCGCTGCGCCGCCTTTTTTTAGCAGGCATTTCACTGCTTCTTGCTGCATGTTCATCGCCTTTGCTGCCGCATCCTGAACTTCCGCTTCCTACGCGTCAGGCTCAGGCGGATGTCGACGTGATTACGCGCATGCGTGTTGCCTGGACCCAGCTGCAGAAAGCAGATATTTCCGATGTGGAGCGCTCACAGGCTCTGCATGAATACAACTCTGCGCTGCTGGTGCTCGTGCAGCGACTCCGGCACGATGCGCACGCGACCGGCAAGCTCCCGCACTACGATTCTTTCGAGATGCGCTATGAGCATAACGATGAGGTTCGCCAGTTCCTCGGCCTGCACGAGGATATTGTTCCAGCCGCCGAGATTGAGCTGGATGCCCTGCAGGATCGCTACACGCTGCCCGGTATCGGTGTGCCTATGGTGGGCATCATTCCAGCTGCCAAGGTGCAGAAGGATATGTACAGCATCTCCTCCCGCGGTACGGTCACAGCGCTCACCGCAGTCATGACTTTCCCCGAGGGGAAGAAACCGCAGTTCATGCTGCTGCCCCGCCTCGATAAGTACCAGTTGCAGGTTGGCCGTCTTATCTACCCCCTGGCGGCAGACTGGAGCGCCACTCTCGAAGTGTATTGGAACCTGACGCGCGTGAAGGAAGACCGCATGCTCGGTCTGCTTCGCCCCCAGGAACTCCGTGATACTACCGGGCTCTCTTCCATCCAGTCCTATGACCCGAACAAGATTCCTGTTATCCTTACTCATGGTCTGGCTTCCTCTGCCGGTACCTTCGATAATCTGGTGAATCGCCTGTACGCCGACCCTGAAATACGTAAGAATTATCAATTCTGGTATTTCAACTATCCCACCGGTGTTGCGTGGACTGTTTCTGCCCGTGTTTACCGCGAATCACTGAAGAAATTACGCGATACGGTCGACCCTCACCATAAAAACACCAACTGGGACAAGATGGTGGTCATCGGCCATTCCATGGGCGGCCTTATCACGCATTATTCGCAGTGTGTCGAACCATGGAACATTCTCTGGGCATCAGATATCCCCAGAGAGCAGCTCACGCATATCCTCAAGCCCGAGCACGTCGATAAGCCCTTTTCAGACCCGGCCCTTGAAGCTCTGCGCAAGGATTACTTCTTCCGCCCCGTCAAGGCCGGCCTGGTTATCTATCTGGCCACACCGCACCGCGGTGCACCTGTTGCAAAGTATCGTTTAGTCACCATGCTGAACAAACTGGTCACGCTTCCGCAGGCCTTGCTCAAGGAGGCATACAACGTGGCTACCCTGCAGGAGGATATTCTGCTGCTCAATCCTCAGGATGCCTACATCTGGTTCACGAGCGTGAGCCAGCTTCGCCCGAATAGCTATTCCATTACCGGTCTTCAGGGATTGAAGGTTCGCAATGTACCAACTCATTCCGTAATCGGAGACCAGGGTAAGGCAAATGGCTCCAAGGGGTCAGATGGCATTGTCCCCTATTGGTCCAGCCACATCAACTGGGGCACGGAAACCATTGTCCCGTCAGACCATTCGGTGCAGGATTGCATGGAAACGGCCAATGACCTCAAGAAAGTGCTTGGCGATTACGCCGAAAAGAACCCGGCGCGGACTATGAAAGCGCCTGGTAAGCGGTACGCTCAGCCTCGCTGTAAATAGCTGCACTTCCATCGTGGTTCCGCCTGCTTGATATAGTTTTCACGGTGGCGCAAATTTGCTCACCGTGGAAAATATCGAATTTCCAATGTACAGAGCTCGAACCTATTCTGACGATGTGGGCATGTACTGACACCTCATCAAAGAAGCGCAAAGGTGCCAGGTAGTCTGCCTCTGCGTGCACGCGCGGGTAGAGGTATCCATCGCGGGCCACCACGCTGCCCAGTGAGGCCAGGGCATGAGTCTCTGCTTCTTCTGCCAGGCGGAAGTAATTGGCAAAATAGACCACTCCGGCGGCATCTGTTTCGTGGAAGGCAATGCGGCGTTTATAAATATATGCAGGCATGGTGTTTAGTCATTTGTAGAGCGCGCCCCAGTCATTTCCCATGCGGCGGCGGAGTTCATCTGCAGAGGCATCCCAGCCAGCCTCCTGAAGTTCGGAGACGACGATGCGGTTTTCGGCCTCATTGGTGCGGATATAGAGCACGCAGATCTGGCGGCCGTTTGTGACGGTGAGGAAGCGGGTGCGTGTTTCATATATGCTGTTGGTGGAGGGCAGCTCGATATCGCGCTCATCGCGCAGCCAGGCGCGGTAGCTTTCGGGAGCATTATCCAGGCGGAGCCATTCTTCGGCCTCGCTGCGGGTCATGCCTGCCAGACTTTCGTGGTCGGATATGTATTTCATCACGCGGGCGGCAGCATGCACCGCAGCGCGGGTAGCCACCGGGTGACCCTGCGGGGTGATGCGGTGTTCGTACATGGTCCGCATATCCCGTTGCAGTGACTCTTCAGCATCCGGCTGGGGATAGAGCAATACCCAGAGCAGCAGCAGAACAACGCCTCCTGCCACAGCGGCGTTGGCGGCCATGCTCCGCAGCATCAGCCGCCGCATGGCTAGTCTGAATCTCAGTGCCAGTTCCGAGTCTGCCTCTTTGAAGTGGAACCTGTGTGCCCTGGCCTTTTTATCGGCGGCAATTTCAGCCACCGTGCGGGCGCTGCCGGGGTCAAGCACGGAGGCGGACACATAGCCCACCTCGCATTTCTCCTCGTAATCCTCTGCGGGGAATGCGTAGGCAAGGAACACCAGGCGTATCACGAGACTGGCCGCAACAAAGGCGATGTAGTACCAGATACCTGTGCTGAGCATGCCGCCCTGGTAGCTGAATGTGGGTTCCACGAATTCCGGCCAGTGCGCCTGCAGTACCGGGTAGGCGGCCAGAGCCAGCACCAGCACGGTGAGCAGGGCGCCGAACCATACACGGTTCCGGCCCTTGCCCATGCCGCTGACCAGCTCCATGAGCAGTACCGGGATGAGCCAGAGGTAGGGTTTCAGGGAATAGAGGGAGAACCCCTCCGCATCCTCCAGCACCGGATTCGGGGGCAGGATGGCATCCGGGTAGGAGAAAGCGGCCAGTAATCCGCCGGCGAGCAGCAGACAGAAAAGATAACGGAGCGTGAGAAAAACGGTGTTCATAAATTATACCAGACCGTTGAGCATGCTGATTTCCTTTCCAATGAGGCCGCGGGTGCTTGCTATCTGAAGCAGCCGCTCCTCCACATCAGGTGCGGGTGGCATGCAATGCTTCGGGAGGTCAGCGGTGAGCAGTTCCAGGGCGCAGGCATTGTGCAGGGCCATGGTAGTTTCGATGAATCGCATGGAGGTGGGCTCTTCCAGAATGAAATTGATGGGTTTCTTGCGGTTCAGCACCCGCTCATCGGGGATGATGGCTCCGTACTCATCCTCCACACCCAGATTGGCCAGCAGCACCGGCGAGGGGACGATATCGCTGGGACGCAATTTT
>JAZRBC010000080.1:0-11698 GCA_045634905.1 Akkermansia sp. | reverse complement strand
TGCAGCTCCGGGAGTTCCGGTTCTTCCAGGAGAAGGGGGGCGAGGCGGGTGAATAAACAGCTGTGGCTCTTGCCGATTTTCAACAGTTTCTCTGCAGCAGCCTGGGCCGAGGGCGCATCGTTCACTGTGCGCAGGGTGTCCAGCGTTGAGGTGTCGAGTTGCACGAGCTCTGCGAGCAGTTTCTGCAAACGCGGGGTATCATTCTTCAGCACCTCACGGTAGAGCGCACAGAGCACGGGCAGAGCCTGCATCATGGGCTCCACGGTATTGTCCTCCACCGGGGCATCCAGAGCGCGTATGATAAGCGGGCGGGCAGCAGGCAGCATGGCCATGGTGCGCCCGGCCATTTGTTTTTCCTGCTCCTCATTCTGGGGGTGGGCCGGAATCCAGCGCAGCGCCAGTGTGGCACAGGCGGCGTACTGAGTCTGCATATCGGCCGCCTCGGCGGCCTGGCGCAGAAAGGTTTCCGTGTCCCGCATCAGTGTTTCCCGGGTATCCGGTTCCACGGCCGGTGCAGTGGCCCGCCATCCGTTTTCCGGTTTGGTGAAGTGGGAGTATGATTCATCCGTGCGGGCCATAGCCCGGAACAGCCGGACCATATCAGGAAGCAGCGGGGCGATTTCGCCAATGCCGGGGTCAGGCCCCATCAGTCTGATGCCGAGGGGTGCAAAAGACTGCCGTACCACTTGCATGTGGTGGTAGGCCGTATCCGATTTTTCGGGCAGGGCGGCAAGTTGCTCCTCATTCCGGGTCATTTGCACCAGGAGTTCACGGGCCATTCTGACCTGCGGCGCCACGGGCAGCAGCGGCAGGGAGTACCACAGCGCAACCACTAGCAGCACCAGTGATAACACCGCGATTCCGGAAATTTTGAGCAGCTTTTTCGCTTTCATGTCCATGAGTGTAATGAATCTACCCTGCTTTGTCAATAGTTTGCTCCTGGAAACCGATGCAGCAGGGTACAGAATTGTCGGAGCGACGGGACTTCAGTCCCGCACCAGTTCTGTGCCTTGATAATAAGAACGGCGTGCGGTGGTGAAACCGCACGCCGTTGAAGTTAATGGGGGCTGCCGGAGCTTATGCCTCGGGGGCAGTTTCGGCCTCGGCGCTGTAGTCGATGGCGGCGAGAGCCTGGTAGAGGCGCCAGCGGCGCTTGATGTCCTGCTCTTGGAGGGCCAGGAGCTTCTCGAAGTTGGCCTTGTTGGCCTTGGCCAGCATCTTGAAGCGATTTTCGCCGCCCTTGCCGTCCACACCGATGAGGGCATCGCGCACAGCCATCTTGGGAGCCTTGCTCTTGATGCTGAGCGGGTTCTTGCCCTGCTTGATGTTGTCCGGGTTGAAGTTGTAGAGCAGCCAGCGGCCGCAGTCCACAGCGTCCTTCTGGCGGTCGAGCCCCTGGGCCATGTTGATGCCGTGGTTGATGCAGTGGCTGTAGGCAATCACGAGGGCGGGACCGTCGTAGGCCTCGGCTTCAGCCAGGGTCTTGAGGGCGTGCTCATCGTTGGAGCCCATGGCGATGGAGGCCACGTAGATGTTGCCGTAGGTCATGGCCATGTAGCCGATGTCCTTCTTCACCTGGTCCTTACCGCGGGTGGCGAACTTGGCCACAGCGGAGCGCGGGGTAGCCTTGGAGCACTGTCCACCGGTGTTGGAGTACACCTCGGTGTCCATGACGAGCACCTTCACATTGCGGCCGGAAGCCAGGATGTGGTCCAGACCACCGTAGCCGATGTCGTAGGCCCAGCCGTCGCCGCCGAGAATCCACACAGACTTGCTCACCAGGTAGTTGGCCTGTGCCTTGAGGGCGGCCAGCTCGGGGGCATCGCCGCAGGCAGCCTTGATGGCGGCCACGGTTTCGCGGGCGGCTACTACCTCTGCTTCAGTCTTCTGCGGGTTGGACTTGATGGCATCAATCAGCTCGGTACCAATCTTATCGGCAGCGGCTTCGAGCAGCTCGAAGGCGTATTCCTGCTTCTTGTCCAGGGAGACACGGAAGCCAAGGCCGAACTGGGCGTTGTCCTCGAAGAGGCTGTTGGCCCAGGCGGGGCCGCGGCCGTCGGAATCGTGCGTCCAGGGAGTGGTGGGCAGGTTGCCGCCGTAGATGGAGGAGCAACCCGTGGCATTGGCCACCACCAGACGGTTACCCAGCAGCTGGGTCAGGGCCTTCACATACGGAGTCTCACCGCAGCCGGCGCAGGCACCGCTGAATTCGAACAGCGGGCGCATGAACTGCTGATCCTTCACCTGGCCGGGGTTCAGCTTCGTGCGGTCAGCATCAGACAGCTTCTCGAAGAAGTTCCAGTTGTTGGTCTCGGGCTCCAGAGCTGTGGCAGCCGGGGTCATGGTCAGGGAGTTCGTGGGGCATACGCGGGTGCAGAGCGTGCAGCCGGTGCAGTCTGCGGCGGATACCTGGATGATGAACTTCTTGCCCTGCCAGTTCTTGTGCATCTTGCTGGCATCGGCGCTCTTGAAGGTTTCCGGGGCGCCTTCGAGCTCGGCCGGGTCAACCATCTTGGCGCGCAGGGCAGCGTGGGGGCACACGGTGGTGCACTTGCCGCACTGGATACAGGCCTTGCTGGTTTCGGTCTTCTCGGGGGTCCACACGGGGATTTCGAGGGCGAGGTTACGCTTCTCGTACTGCGTGGTGCCGCTCGGGAAGGTGCCGTCCACGGGCATTTCGGAGACCTTCACGCTGTCGCCTTCGCCGATGACAATCTTGCCGAGCACGTCGCGCACAAAGGCGGGAGCGCCGGGAGCCAGGGCGGGGGGCAGCTCGTGGCCGGTGATGGCGGTGCCCACGGGTACTTCGTACAGGTTAGCCAGGGAGGCATCCACAGCCTGGATGTTCTTGGCCACCACTTCGTCACCCTTCTTGCCGTAGGTCTTCTTGATGGCTTCCTTGATGTAGCCGATGGCTTCATCGGAGGGAATCACGCCGGCCAGGTGGAAGAAGCAGGTCTGCATGATCATGTTGATGCGGCCGCCCATGCCGGTAGCCTTGGCCACTTTGAAGGCGTCGATGCAGTATACCTTGATGTTCTTGTCGATAATCTGCTGCTGCATGCGGGCAGGCAGGCTGTCCCAAACCTTATCGGCAGCCACCGGGGTGTTGATGAGGAAGGTAGCACCGGGAGCGGCGTTCTTCAGGAAGTCGAAGGTGTTCAGCAGGCTGGGCTGGTGCAGCGCGATGAAGTTGGCGCTGGTGATGAGGTAGGTGCTGTGAATCGGCGTGGTGCCGAAACGCAGGTGGGATACCGTGGAGGAACCGGACTTCTTGGAGTCGTACACGAAGTAGCCCTGCACATACAGGTCGGTGTGCTTGCCGATAATCTTGATGGCGTCCTTGTTGGCACCCACGGTACCGTCGGAGCCCAGACCATAGAACATGCAGCGGGTCACGGTGTCGGCCTCGGTGGTGAAGCTCGGGTCGTAGGCAATGGAGAGGCCGGTCACGTCGTCCTCAATACCCACGGCAAAGCCGGTCATGGGGGCGTCTTTCTTGAGCTCGTCGAACACACCCTTCACCATGGCGGGGGTGAATTCCTTGGAGCCCAGACCATAGCGGCCACCCACGATGATGGGCATGGCAAAGGGCAGGGTGCCCTTCACATTGGCATCGCTCAGCGCCTGCACCACGTCCTGCAGCAGGGGTTCGCCCAGGCTGCCGGGTTCCTTGGTGCGGTCAAGCACAGCAATCTTCTTCACCGTCTTCGGCAGGGCGGCAATCACGTCCTCAGCCGGGAAGGGACGGTACAGACGCACCTTCAGCACGCCGATGTCCTCGCTGAGAGCCTGCACGGTCTCAAGGCATGCTTCAGCGCCGGAGCCCATGATGATGATGACGCGGGTAGCCTCCGGGCTGCCGATGTATTCCACCACGTCGTAGCAGCGGCCGGTGAGCTCGCCGAACTTCTTCATGGCCTTCTTCACAATGCCGGGCACGGCGTTGTAGAACTTGTTCACCGTTTCGCGGCCCTGGAAGTACACGTCGGGGTTCTGCGCGGTACCGCGGATGACGGGTGCATCGGGCGTGAGGGCGCGGGCGTGGAAGGCATCCACCAGGTCCTGGTCAATCATGCCGCGCAGCTGCTCATCGGTGATGTCGGCAATCTTGCCCACTTCGTGAGAGGTGCGGAAACCGTCGAAGAAGTTGATGAAGGGCACGCGGCTTTCCAGCGTGGCGGCGTGGGCGATGGCGGCCATATCCGGGGCTTCCTGGGTGGAGGCACCGCAGAGCATGGCGAAACCGGTGGAGCGGGCGCTCATCACGTCGCTGTGGTCACCGAAGATGGAAAGACCCTGGGCGGCCAGGGCGCGGGCAGCAATGTGGAAGACGCAGGGAGTCAGCTCGCCGGCAATCTTGAACATGTTCGGAATCATCAGCAGCAGACCCTGCGAGGCGGTGAAGGTCGTGGCCATGGAACCTGTCTGCAGAGCGCCGTGCACAGCACCGGCGGCACCTGCCTCAGACTCCATCTCCACGATGCTGGGAACCGTGCCCCAGAGGTTCTTGCGATCTACGGCAGTCCAGGCCTCGGCCGATTCACCCATCGGCGAGGACGGGGTGATGGGGTAGATGGCTGCCACTTCAGAGCAACGGTACGCTACGGAGGCCACAGCCTCATTAGCGTCAATAGTGCTGTATGTCGTGTTCATGGTGTACAATGGTTTTTGAAATACTGGTGGATGAAGACAGTCCTCCCCATGTGGGAAATTCTGCTTCCACGCGCATTATACTACACCCCCAAGGGGTTAATTGCAACCAAAAAAAATCTCCCCATGTCGGATTTTTATACTACAAAAACACCGGGGGATTAAATCCTGCTTTCCGGGGAAAATCAGAAAAGGCGTTTTTCCTTGCCTGCTTCGGTGCCTTCGAGGTATCTCACGTAGCGGCTGACACCGGCACCGTAGGGGGAGGAGAGGCGGATATCTGCTTCGCTTTCCACCAGTTTGGAGGAGCTGCGCAGCCAGTTGAAGAACCACCAGAGCAGGCCGAGGACGAGAAGGGTTCCCACGGGGTACACCACCACGCCCACTTTTACCGGGTCGTCGATGAATTCCTGCACATAGTCCTTGATTTTCTTCTTCTTGACTTTTTCTTCCTTCCTGAACTCAATGTCAATGAGCGGGGCTTTGCCTCCGGTTGCGGCAGTGACGGGGACAAAATCGCCGGAAAGAGGAGTAATGAGTCCGCTGAGGCAGCGGAGGGCATTCATGAGCCCTTCGGCACTGCCATCGCCGGCAGCCTGGCGTACTTTCTGCAGCCAGTCGAGACGCTGCTCCTCCGACGGGGCAATTTCCTGGAATCCCAGCTCGATGGCTTCGGGTCTGCCGGTAGGAAAACGCATGATGACGGCGTATTCGCAGGGCTGGGCGGTAGCTGTTACCAGCATATCGACCGAAAGCTCGCTGGGAATACTCTGACCGCCTTTGAACACGCTCACGTAGATGCGGAATTTCGCGTTGGCATTGAGCATGCGCAGCACGTGGGACGCATCGTCGCGCTCTGCTGTGGTGAGGAGCCCCTGGGGGTCATTCAGTTCGGAATTGTGGGGCGGGCGGGTGTAGATTTCGCAGTAGCGGCCCAGCACTTTGGAATCGCTTTCCTCCGGTTTTTCGAGGGGGCGGGTCTGGCGGGGGAGGGTGCGGGCCTGTTGTTTGCGGAGCTCGCGTTGCTGGCGGCGCAGTTCCTTCTGTCGTTCCTGCTCGGCCTTGATTTCCTCGGGCGTGGGTTTGGGCGGGAAAAGGGAAGTGTAGCCGGTGAGCAACTCGCCCGACATCAGGTGGCGGTAATCCTCACTCCGCCAGTGCGGCATGCCTGCTGTGGCAGGTGGGGCGGCGGGGGCTGCCGCCGCCGGGGGAGTCTGCGGAGCCGGGGGCTCCTGAGCCGGTGCGCCGGCTCCGAGCATCAGCGCGACACCCGCGGCCAGAGCTGCGGCTTTCTGGGTCCGGCGCAGTCTGCGGTTGACACTGCGTGCGTTGCTGGAGATGCGCCTGGCAGCCGCGCGCATCACCTTCTTGAGTCCGGTCACCATGGCTCGCTCACGGAACTGCAGCCGCGCGCATTTGATGCAGGTGTTGATGCGGTCCGGGTCAATGTAGGGGTCCAGTTTGTACCCCCATGAGAAACAGGCCATTTCCAGCTGCACATCCATGACCAGCAGCAGCATCCACTCGTGCCTCACGGGAGGGGGCAGCGGGTGCAGGGCATCCATCACGTAGTTTTTCAGCCCCTGCCAGGCCTGCGAGAACCAGCTTTGCCGGGGTTCCTCCTGCTGCTGGCGGCGTTCGCCGGGGCGGCGCTCCAGTAGTTCAGCGTCCTCAATGGCCTTGTGCTGTTCGCGTTTGCCGAAGGAAGGGTGGTGGATGCGGGCGTGGTTGAGAATCCAATGGGCATGGGTGCGCAGTTCCTGCGCCTGCCCCACATCGGTGATATACACGCAGAGAGCCACCGGGCGGATACGGCGCTCCAGTTGTTCCAGTGTGCGCATCAGTTCGCTGCGCTCCTGGTGGGTCAGGGCACCGGCTGCATCTACTACGCGGGTGAACTCCACCTGGCCGTCGCCATACAGCTCATCCGCCTGCGAGATATCATATCCGCAGGCCGGGCACGCATCCTCCGCACCGCGGTGAATTGTGGCTGAGCATTTGGGGCAAATCGGCATGTGCGCAGTTATAGCGGGTTTTGAGACCCAGGTGAAGAATTATTATTGTCATTCCGGGAGGGGGAGGGCTTACAGCTCCCAGTCCACAGGAATCTGCTCTACTTCGCCTTTCTTGTTTTCGTAGAGCACGTAGCCGTTCCGGGCGCCGAATTTGTACACTTCCATGGTCACCTTCACATCAAAACAGCAATAGCGCGCAATATCCAGCAATTTCTGCGCTTCACCTGTCTTTTCGTATTCAGCCCACCATTTCAGTGCGTCAGTGCCTTCGGCAGTCTTGGAGTTGCCGCCCAGCGTCACCTTGGCTACGGAGTCAAGCTTCAGGCGGTGGCCGATGCGGGAGGTGAGGTCGGTGCAGATGTCGAGATTCTGGGTTACATCTGCCACGGTCCAGAAGGTGAATGCCTGGAGTACTCCGTAGTCGAACCCTATGTGGTTGTAGCCGACCACCAGATCGGCCATGCGCAGTTCATCGATAAGAGCTTCCACCTGGTCCTCGGTGTAGATGTGGTAGGCGTTGTCGCGGGTGGAGAACGTGACCCCCACGGACATACCCATTTTAGCGGTTTCATGCCAGCCGCCTACCTCAGCGGCAGAACGGCGGGTTTCGAGGTCGAAATAGACGATATTTTTCATAACTGAGCAGCGGGGAGGGTGCGGCGGAGCCCTTCGTAGAGCATGATGGCTACCGAGGTGGACAGATTCAGGGAGCGGGCGTGCTCACCCGGCATGGGAATGCGCAATGCGGTTTCCGGGTGTGCCTCTATCCAGCGCTGCGGCAGCCCTTTGGATTCTGGGCCGAACACAAAGTAATCGCCGTCATGCAGGGGGAGGTCCGGTTCCCAGATGCCGTGGGTTGCCTTGGTGGAAAGATACCAGAAACGGGCGCCGGGAGCAGCCGCGGCCTCCAGTTCCTCCAGCGAATCCCAGAGATGTAAATCCACGTGCGGCCAGTAGTCCAGGCCGGTCCGGCGCACGTGTTTCTCATCCAGACTGAACCCCAGGGGCTTGATGAGGTGCAGGCGTGCAGCGGTGGCCACGGCAAGCCTGCCGGCTGCGCCGGTGTTGTGCGGAATCTCCGGGTGAAAGAGAACGATGTGGAACATGCGAAGCAGCTTTACTTGGCTCCCTTTCCGAATAAGACGGCCGGAATGGTGCGGAAGAACAGCTTCACATCCAGCCACAGGCTCCATTCATCGATGTAGCGCAGGTCCTTGCTGACCATGTTGTCAAAATCGGCATTGTCGCTGCGGTCTTCAATCTGCCAGAAGCAGGTGAGCCCCGGTTTCACGCTCAGGCGGCGGCGGTGCTCAATCTTCGGGAAGGCTTCTGTTTCGTACACCGGCAGCGGGCGCGGACCCACGATGCTCATGTCTCCGGTCAGAATGTTGAGCAGCTGGGGCAGTTCGTCAATGGAGGTCTTGCGGATGAAATGCCCGAACTTGAAAATGCGCGGGTCGTTTGTCAGCTTGAAGATGGGGCCGTTCATCTCATTGCCGTACTTCGCCTTGATTTCCTCCAGCCGGGATTCGGCGTCCATATACATGGAGCGGAATTTCCACATATGGAAAACCTTGCCATACAACCCGGAGCGGCGCTGGAGGAAGAAGATGGGCCCCTTCGGATCGCTGAGCTTGATGCCGATGGCGGCAATCAGCCAGAGCGGGGAGGAGCATACCAGGATGCAGAGTGCCACCACGCGGTCCAGTATGCTCTTGCATATCCGGGGCCAGGAGAAATCCGGTGTGGTGCTCAGCACCATCATGCGCGTGTCGCCTACCTCGTTCAGGATAACTTTCATGCTGGAGGAAAGCCGGTTGCGCATGACCAGGTTCACATCGATACCCTGTACCTCGCATTGCTCCACCAGGGCATGAAAGCGGTGGTATGCCGAAAGACCGCCGAATACGTAGAGGTCGGACACGTGGAACATCTCGATGAGCTGCTGGAGTTTCTCCTCATTGCCCTCGGTGGTATGGAAACGCCCCACCACGTTCAGATTACGGCGCCAGTGGGCCGGCAGGCTTTCCCAGCGTTCCGACACGGTGTCCTCATCTCCCAGCAGAACGACCTGGCGGCGGTATTCAATGGCCCGGGGGCGGAGGTAGTTGATGGTGCGTACAACCAGATAGCGCAGGAAAATGACCAGCGGAATACCCACCAGATCCACCAGCAGAATCTGGCTGTTGTAAATCGCTGTGCCGGAGAAGGAGGTGTACAGCCCCATGGCGCAGAGATAGTACACCGTGAAAGTCAGCAGCTGGCGCAGGGCCGTGATGGCGCGCTGCATATTCTGCTTGCGGTAGAAACCAATCTGGCGCAGGCAGAGCGGCATGGACATGAGTGCGGCTCCTGCCAGGAAAGGTGAGGCTGTGAACAGATTGAAGAATGAACTCGGCTGCCAGCCGAATAACGGCGCTACCCAGTTCGTCACATAAGGAGCATAGTATGCGAATATGCCCGCCAGAATCAAGTCTAACAAAGGATAAAGGCTTTGATTGAGGAATCTGCTGTTCTTAGTCATACCGTGCGCATCGGAAGTCTAGCACGTTGTGGGAGCAGGAGCAAGCAAAAAGCCCCTGCATGCCAGGCGAAATTTCTTTTTACTTGAAAGACTAAGACGAATTCTGTAGTATACCTTCCATATGAACCTGCTTAAAAGCATGACGGCAATGATAGCAATGACCGGTGCTCTCGCTCTTGGTCAGAATGCGTACGAACCGCATCCTGACTGGGAGAATCCGCAGAACCTTTCTCAGGGGCGCGAGGAGGCACGTGCATTCTATGTGCCGTTCGCTAATCGTGATGAAGCGTTGAAAGGGCACCGTAAGGATTCTTCGCTGGTACTCTCTCTCAATGGTAACTGGAAATTCAACTGGGTTCCCAGCCCGGATCAGCGCCCGCTGGATTTCTACAAGCCGGAAACAGATGTGAGCAGCTGGGCAGAGATTGATGTACCCAGCAACTGGCAGATGCGCGGCTACGGTACCCCCATCTACAGCAACCAGCGCTATACGTTCGTGCGCGACTGGCCCCGCGTGATGACCAGGCCCCGCAACAAGGACGAGGAGAAATTCACCTGCCCCGCCACCGAGCCGAATGCCGTGGGCAGCTACCGCCGCAATGTGGAGCTGCCGGCAGATTGGAATGGCCGCGAGGTGTTCATCCGCTTCGATGGCGTGGATTCCTTCTTCTACCTCTGGGTGAATGGCCACAAGGTCGGTTTCTCCAAGGACAGCCGCACGGCCGCCGTATTCGATATCACAAAGTACGTGAAGCCGGGCACCAACGTGATTGCCGCGGAGGTGTACCGCTTCAGCGACGGTTCCTACCTGGAATGCCAGGATATGTGGCGTCTTTCCGGTATCTTCCGCGATGTGTACATGTACACCACCCCCAAGGTGCAGATTCGTGACTTCTTTGTGCATACTGATTTTGACGGCGAGCCCGGCAAGAAGAACTACAGCCTGGGCAAGCTGAGCATCGAGGTGGATGTGGACAACCGCAGCACGGCTGCCGGAGTCACCACGGTGCAGGGCGAGCTTATTGATGCCGCTGGTAAGACGGTGGCCACCATGAGCAGTTTCCCGCTCAGCATTGCTGCCGGTGCCGAGGTGAAGACCACGCTGAAGGCTCAGGTGGCTCAGCCTGCGCTCTGGAGCGCGGAGAAGCCGAACCTGTACCGCCTGCTGCTCACCCTGAAGAATGAGCAGGGCGAGATTACCGAGACTCTTTCCCGCAAGATTGGTTTCCGCGACGTGCAGCTGGTGGATGGCCGTTTCCTGGTGAATGGCATGCCTGTGAAGCTCAAGGGCGTGAACCGCCACGAAAGTCAGCACGCCAACGGTCACACCGTGACCGAGGAGGAGTGCCTGCAGGAGCTTCTCATCATGAAGCGTGGCAACATCAACCATATCCGCAACTCTCACTACCCGCAGGTGGACCGCTTCTACGAGATGTGCGATGAACTCGGCATCTACGTGTGCGATGAGGCCAACATCGAATCCCACGGCTACTACTACGGTGAGCTTTCCCTCTCCCACCCGGCGGAGTGGAAGGCCCAGCACGTGTGGCGCAACAAGAACATGGTGGAGCAGAGCAAGAACCACCCCTGTGTGGTCATCTGGTCCTACGGCAACGAAGCCGGCCCCGGCGACAACTTTGCCGCTGTGCGTGACTGGATCAAGAGCCGTGATACCTCCCGCCTCACCCAGTACGAGCGTAACAATGACCTGGCAGACCTGTGCTCCAACCAGTATCCCAGCGTGAACTGGACCCGCAACATTGCAGGCAGCAAGCTCGAAAAACCCTGGTATATCTCCGAATACGCCCATATTCTCTGTAACTCCATGGGTAATCTGGCCGACTACTGGGAGGCTATCGACAGCAGCGACTCCATCATTGGTGGTGGTATCTGGGAGTGGATTCACCAGAGCTATGACCAGGAAGTCACCCTGCCGAACGGCACCAAGGTGACCCGCCAGGCCTACGGCGGCGACCATGGCGAATACCCGCACGATGGTATTTTCTGCATCAAGGGTGTGATTTACAGCGACCGCACCGTTACCCCGCTGTACGATGAAATCCGCAAGGTGCAGCAGAATGCCTCCTTCACGCTGGGTGCGGTCAGCGATAAGGGGCTGAGCATCAGCATCCGCAACAAGCATCTTTTCACCGACCTGGCTGAATATGATGGCACCTGGACGCTCGCCGAAGAAGGCAGCAAGGTGGTGGCTCAGGGCAGTTTTGCCCCCGCCGGCGCACCGCTGACCACGCAGGAAATCACCCTGCCGCTTACCGCTGAGCAGTTGCTCTCCCTGCGTAAGGATCGCCGTTACTATCTCACCGTGAATCTCTGCCTCAAGCAGAAGACCGACTGGGCCGACAAGGGCTACGTGATTGCCACGGAACAGATGGAACTGCCCGAGGAAATGACCGGCTACGATTCCCGCCAGAACCTCATGCAGCTCAGCGATGCCAGAATTGACGTGCGCAACCAGAGCGGCCAGATGCTCGTCATCGGGCCGAAC
>JAZRBC010000079.1:0-16143 GCA_045634905.1 Akkermansia sp. | reverse complement strand
CCACCGCCGAGAGCGGTGCAGAGCTGGGCGAGCTTCAGGCGGATATTCTGGCGGGTGGAGATGATATTGAGCTCCGAGGAAAGCCAGGCGCGTTCTGCCGCAGCCACGCTCAGGAAGTCGGCCATGCCTTCGTGGTGGAGGCGCAGCGAGAGCTCGGCAGATTCCTTATTGGCCGCACAGGAAGCCTCATACTGCGGCAGCTGGCTGGTGAGTCTGGCGTACTCGATAAGGCAGTTCTCCACCTCAGCAAAGGCGGCCAGCACCGTCTTACGATAGGTCTGCATACCGGTGAGCTGGTTCAGCTCGGCCTGGGTCACCGCCTCGTTGAGCGCAACACGGTTCAGCAGAGTCTGACTGGCGGAGGCACCGAGGTTCCAGGCCGAATTCTGCCAGAACTGCGAGAAATCCGTGCCAGCGGAGGATGAGGTGCCGCCGGTAAGAGTCAGCTTCGGGAAGAGATTGGCCACGCTCACACCGATGCGGGCGGTAGCAGCGTGCAGGTCATGCTCGGCCTTCACGATATCCGGGCGGCGGCGCAGCAGCTCGCTGGGAAGACCGGTGGGCACGCGGGGCACCAGGTTATACACATTCTGCGGCGGCAGGCTCAGAGCCACGTTGTCCACCGTGGTGCCCAGCAGAGTGGCCAGAGTGATTTCGCAGCTGCGGATAGTGGCCTGCTGAGCAGGAATCTGGGCGCGGGTGGAAGCAATGGTAGCGCGGGATTCCGAGAGCGAAAGGGCGCTTTCCATGCCGGTGGCGTGGCGCTCCTGAGTCACCTTGAAGGTACGTTCCTGGTAGGCGAGCTGTTCCTCGGCAATGCGCAGACTTTCCTTGGCGGAAATCCACTGGAAATAGGCAGCCGCTATGCTGGAAGCCAGTGCCGTGCGGGTGGCGGCGGCTGCAGCCTTGGTGGAGCCCAGCGAAGCCGCAGCGGCCTCTACCTCACGGCGCGTACCGCCCCAGATATCGGGAGTCCACGAGGCAGAAAGAGCACCATTCCAGCGTCCGTGGGAAGTGGAGGTGGAGTAATCACCGGCATTGCTGCCTCCGGCGCTGAGTCCCAGGCTGGGGAACAGCCCGCTCTGCGTGGAGCGCAGGCTGGATTCAGCCCTGGCAATGGCCAGAGCCGCGCTCACCATGTCCGGATTGGCGGCAAAACCACTCTCAATCAGGTGAGTAAGCTGCGGGTCGCGGAAGCAGTGCCACCACTCGTCGAGCGTGTGTTCATCTGTCCCGGGAGGCGTGGCATTTATCCAGGTAACAGGCAGCTCGGGAGCCTCGGCTCCCATGAAATTCGGCCCCACCATGCACGAGCACAGCAGCAGACCAGTGAAAGTAAGCGGAAATATGCGTTTCATACGTTCTGAAATGATTGAAAAGAGAGTTGATTATTCGTGACGCAGGGCATCGATGGGATCCAGCCGGGAGCCTTTCCAGGCCGGGTACCAGCCGAATACAATACCAATGACCGCCGCCACCGTGACGGAAAGCACCATAGCAGAAACCGAGGTGGCAACCGGCCAGCCCATCTGCTGGCTCACCAGGTAGGAAGCCACGCGCCCGACCGCAATACCGATGATACCGCCTATGGTGCAGAGCAGCACCGCCTCCAGCAGGAACTGCCACATGATGTCGCGCGGGCGGGCCCCCACAGCCATGCGCAGACCGATTTCGCGCGTACGTTCGGTAACGGAAACCATCATGATATTCATGATACCTACGCCGCCCACGACCAGCGAAATCATGGCCACGGAGATAAGCAGACTGCTGATGGTGGAGGTGGTATCGGTCATCATCTTCACGAACTGGGAGCGGTCGCGCATGTTGAAGTCATCCAGCACGCCGGGTTCCAGCTCATGCAGTTTGCGGAGCACGGGGGTCATGGCATCCATAGCCTTGTTCGGGTCCTTGCCGTCCTGCACCTGCACTGCTATGGAATCCACCGTGCGGGTGCGCAGCGGATGCGGAGCATTCGAGTAGGGCTGCAGGTCACAGCCGGGGTAGAAGTTCACTCCGGTGGTGGAGAAGGTGCTGGTGGCGGAAACGCTCTGGGCGCTGTTGGCCGCGCCGCCCTTGGTAATGACCGCAGAACCACTGGAACCCATGAGGCGGGTGCGAATACTGGTCCAGGGCAGGATGAGACAGTCGTCCTGGTCGTTGCCCATGCCATCCGCGCCCTTGGTATCCAGCACACCGATGACGGTGAACACCACATCCTTCACGCGGATATCCTGGCCGATGGGCTCGGTGCCGGCATAAAGCTCCTTGGCAATGGTACTGCCGATGAGACACACGCGGGAGGCTTCCTCCACCTGCTTCTGGGTAAAGGCGCTGCCGGAGGCCACTTTCCAGCCTTCGATGGAGAGGTAATGCTCATTGCCACCGGTGATGGAACGGGGGCTCCAGTTCTGGTTGCCCACGATAATCTGCCCGCTGGCTCGCACCACGGGAGATGCGGCTTTCACGAACTCCGGGCATTCCTTCATGAGCGCAGTGGCATCCTGCGGGTAGAGCGAGGCGCGGCCGCCCATGCCGGTGTTCACGCCGGCGGTGCTCACGGAGGCACCGGAAATGGTGATGACATTCGTACCCATGGAGGAGAACTTATCTGCCACCTGCTTCTTGGAGCCTTCGCCGATTTCCATGATGGCCACCACAGCCGCGATACCGATAACGATACCCAGCACGGTGAGTGCCGCGCGCATCGGGTTGCGCACCAGAGCCTTGAGACACGTGATAAAGAGGGTTCCTATCTTCATTTCTGGAGAGTGGCTGAAAGTTCATCTGATACACCGTCCAGAATCAGGCCGTCGCACATATTGATGGCGCGGTCGGTGAAGGCGGCGGTCTTGGGGTCGTGCGTCACGATGATGACGGTGATGCCCTGCTTGCGGTTCAGTTCGCGGAACATGTTCATGACTTCCACCGAGGTGGTGGAGTCCAGGTTACCGGTGGGTTCATCGGCCAGCAGAATGCCGGGGTTGTTGATGAGCGAACGCGCAATGGCCACGCGCTGCTGCTGACCACCCGAAAGCTGCGCCGGGGTGTGGTGCATACGGTCGCGCAGCCCCACCAGGTCAATAAGCTCAAGCGCGCGCTTGCGGATTTCCGCCGTGCTCTTGGCCGGGTGGTAATAGTAGGCCGGCATCATCACATTCTCCAGCGCCGAGGTGCGGGCCAGCAGGTTGAAGTTCTGGAACACAAAGCCGATGCGCTTGTTGCGCAGCAGCGCACGCTCATTGGCGTTCAGACCGGCCACGTTGTGGCCATCAATCCAGAATTCACCGCTGGTCGGGTGGTCCAGACAACCCAGAATATTCATGAGCGTGGACTTACCCGAACCCGATGCCCCCGTGAGCGAGACGAACTCGCCGTCCTCAATGCGCAGGGAAATCCCCTTGAGCACCGGCAGGTCAATCTCCCCCAGGTGGTATACTTTGGTGATGTTTTTCAGTTCTATCACTGTACTACAAAATCGTTATAGGCTGTCGATTACATGCGGGGGCCGCGGCCACCCTGATCTACCTGGCCGGGCTTGGCGGCGGCACCGCCGGTGCCGCGCTGGCGGCGCTGCGGGCCGTTCATTCCGAAGAGTCCGCTCTGGCGGTTGTTCTTCACCTCGGCCATGGAGCCGTCGGCCTTCACCACGGATACGCTGGTCACAAGCTCATCCCCGGGCTTCAGCTCAGAACCCTCGGGCAGGGTCACGATGGTGCGGGTACCGTCGGAATCTCCCTTGATGACACGCACCGGGACCACGGTGGAATCGCTCACCTTGCGCCACACAATAGAGGGGCGTTCCTCACCCTCTGCAGACGGTTCGGGGCGCTTGCCGCGGGCGCTCTCGTCAATCTGTTCGGGAGAGGGACGGAAATCGAAAGCAGAAGAGGGAACCATGAGCACGTCCTTCACCTCCTTCACAATGAAGTTGGCATTGGCGCTCATGTAGGGCAGCAGCTTGCGGTCCGGGTTCTCAATGTCCACCTCCACGATGTAGGTCACCACGTTGGAGCTCATGGTGGCGTTCGGGCGAATCTTGTTCACCACACCCGTGAAGCTCTCATTCGGCAGGGCATCCACCGTGTAGCGCACCTCCTGACCGGGCTTCACCTTGGCGATATCGGCTTCATTCACGCTGCACCAGATCTGCATCTTGCTCAGGTCCCGGGCCACGAGGAAGAGCGTGGTGGCGTTCATACTGCTCACCACGGTCTGGCCTACGTTCACCTGACGCACCACGATGGTGCCGTCCACCGGGGTGGAAATGCGGGTATAGTCGCGGTTGCGCAGCTCGCTTTCCAGCTGAGCCTCGGCGCTCTGCAGCTGAGCCAGTGCGCTGGCCTGCTGGGCTTCGGCCGTCTGCAGCTGAGCCGAGGCGCTTTCCAGATTCGCGGCGGCAATTTCAGCGGCATTCACGTACTGGTCGTACTGCATCTGAGAGAGCGCATCGCCCACCCCCAGCGCCTGGGCGCGTGCCAGGTCGCGGTCTGCCTTGTTCTTATTGGCCGTTGCCTGGGAAATGGAAGCCTTGGCCTGTGCCACAGAAGCCTCGGACGAGAGAATCTGCGCCTGGGCCTGAGAAACCTGAGCCTCAGCACGCTTGATGTCCAGCTCCACGATGGTGTCGTCAATGCGGGCCAGCAGCTGCCCTGCCTTCACCTCGCTTCCGTAGTCCACCGGGCGGCCATCCAGGTCCACGCCGAACTCCTTGATTTCACCCGTCACCTGGGCACCTACGTCCACCAGCTCCTGCGGCTCCAGCGTACCGGTGGCCTGCACCTTGCTCACAAAATTATCCTGCACCACAGCCACCGTATTGAGACGAGTCTGCACCGAAGCAGCATCACCGGAGAAATACCAGTATCCTGCACCACCCGCGCAGACAAGGGCTGCGCCACCCCATTTAAAAATTGCTTTCACGGTTCTATTTATAAACTATCGTTGCTATTCATGTCAAGCCATGGTTAACATGGCATCCCTACTATTTAGATACGGGAAAAAGAGTCCCTTTTCTACACAGATGCTATTATTTTTTGAAATTTTCAAACGTCAGGCAGCGCAAGTCCCTTAAACCGGGAGGTTGTGCATTCTGACGCACCCGGTTTACCCCACCTTGCAGGCAGGGCAAAACGCATTTCATTCGCAAACGATAACAAAACGCGCACTAAATCTCGGTTTTTTCTGTTCAAAGAGGTGGAAGCGTGCTAGAATGCACTCAGCCATGAGTGCAGGTGACGGCAGAGAAGGCAAAATCCGCGTAGCCCTGGCCAAAGGTCAGTTGGGCGGAAAGCTGGCAGGCATGAGTCTGCCGCGTCAGATTGTGTCCATTGCGCTCTGGCCTCTGCTGGAACAGGTGATGAGCTTCATCTGCGCCTCCACCGCTCTGGTGCTGGCCACCCACATGGGCGACCACGGCGAAAAGACCGCTCAGATTGCCTCGGGTATCGGTGTGACCTCGTATGTCATGTGGCTGGGGTTTGTGATGCAGGGTGCGGTGGGCATGGGAGCCACCGCCATCGTGAGCCGTATGACCGGGGCAAAAAAATACGCCGATGCCAACTACGCGGCCAACCAGGCCGGGGTGCTGGGGCTCTTTGCGGGCATTCTTTCGGCGCTGCTCATGTATGCGACGGCGGATTTTCTGGTAACGCAGGTGCTGGATTTAAGTGACTATGCGCGGGAAGTAGCCCTGCGCTACATGTACACCGGCTGCTGGGTTGCTGTTTTCTCGGGCGTGGTGTTTGCCGTGAATGCGGCCCTGCGCGGTGCGGGTGACACCCGCACGCCATTCGTCATCATGCTGGTGGTGGATGGGTTGAATGTACTTTTCAGCCTTTTCCTGGTGCAGGTGTGCGGCATGTTTGTGGAGGGGCTGGCGCTGGGTATGATTGGCGGCATGGCAGTAGCAGCCGCGGTGCTGCTGGGCATTCTGCTGAAGCGCACGCTGGAGCTGCACCGCCGGATGGGCCCCCAGCCGCTGGATGAATACTGCGCCGCCCAGGGGACCAGCTACGCCCCGCCGCTGTATCTGGACCGCACCTCACTGCTGCCGGACTGGGGCATGATGTACCGCATCCTCTGCATCGGCGTGCCGCAGGCCATCGAAGTGGGCGGTATCTGGCTCATTCAGATTTACGTGCTGCGCATCATTTCCTCGCTGGGCGATGCCGCCGTGGGGGCGCACAACATCGCCATCCGCATCGAGTCGCTGAGTTTCCTGCCCGGCTTCGCCATCGGCATGGCGGGTGCCACGCTGGTGGGGCAGTATCTGGGAGCACGCAGCGTGCGTCTGGCGCTGGAAACCGCCCGCAAGTGCATCCGCTACAGCGTGCTCTTCATGGGCTGCATGGGTGTGGTCTTTGCCATGTGGCCGGATATTTTTGTAGATATCTTTGCGGCGGGCTCGCCGGAGCTGAGCGAAGCCACCCGCCCGGTAGTGCAGGCTTTCCTCATCATTGAGCCCTTCTATGCCGCCATGCTCATCTGCAAGATGTGCCTGCGCGGCGCGGGCGACACACGGCGCGTGATGTGGGTATCGTACGGCGGCATGGGCTTCTTCCGCGTGCTCTGCCTCATGGTGTGGTACTACCTGTGGCCGGATACGATTTCACTCGTCGGCATCTGGATGCTCATCGCTGCCGATATGCTGGTGGAATACCTGATTCTGCGCAAGATGCTCTTCGGCCTGCGCTGGGCCCGCAAGAAAGTGTGACGCTATGAAACAAGACTGGCTCGTTCAATCCCCGGGCAACCGGAATCTCATCCTTTTCATGCTCGGCTGGGGTGCCACACCCAATTCGGTGCATTTTCTCCCATTCCCCGAGGGCTACGATGTGCTCTGCTGCTATGACCACCGCAGTCTCACCCCGCTGAACGCGGCAGATTTTGCCGGGTACGAGCGCATTTACCTCTTTGCCTGGTCCTTCGGTGTGTGGGTGGCAGAGCAGATCTGCCAGGCGCTGCCGCTGCACAAAGCCATCGCCATCAACGGCACCCCCCTCCCCGCCAGTCCGCAATACGGCCTGCGGCTCAAGGTACTGCTGCGCACCATCCGCTCCGTAGCCGCCATGGGCGGCAATCCGTTCAGGGATGAAGCTCACCCCGAAAAATACGCCCCTGCCGGCGATTTCGAGGAACCCGGTCCCGACCAGCAGGTGGAAGAGCTGGATTTCCTGGCCGAAGCCTGTCAGACGCTTCCCGAGCAACCTCATCTCCCCTGGACCCGTGCCTACATCGCCACCAGGGACGAAATTTTCCCGCCTGCCCGCATGCGAGCCTACTGGGGCGAGCTGGGCGTGGATTTCGAGAGTTACCATTTCCCCTTCTACAATGAGTCGATTGTCCTTGGCGAGTTAATTTCTGCTGACGCAGAGTGAATTTCGCAGGCTGACAACTGCGAGATAATAGGCTTGCTAAGGCAAGCCTATTTTGGTAGACTTACGCGCATACAAGCACTATGGTCACAACAGTATACCCCTACGGCGAAGATTTTCCGATTCTGAAGATAGAAACAGCCCTTTGCACGGCTGCAATTTCCCTCTACGGCGGGCATGTGCTGAGCTGGGCACCCACCGGGCACAAACCGGTTATCTACATGAGCCCCAAGGCGGTATTCAAGAAAGGCAAGGCGCTGCGCGGCGGCATTCCGCTGTGCTGGCCGTGGTTCGGCAAAAACACGGAGGATGCCTCCCTGCCCGCCCATGGTGTGGCACGCATCTCCACCTGGCAGGTCGGCCGCTGCGAGGAGGGCGAGGATGGCCGAGTGAACCTGCTTCTGGCACTGCCGCCGGAAAACGACATGCTGCCGAGCGCCGCTCTGGGTATGGAAATCGGCAACGAACTGACCATGAGTCTTATCACTCTGGATGTACCGCGCGCCATGCCTTACTCTGCCGCCATGCACACCTATTTTGCCGTAAGCGACTACGAACAGGTAGCCGTGACGGGGCTGGAAGAACTGGCGTTCACTGAGTTTGCGGATGATGCCATTCCCCACCCGGAAGACCCGCTCATCCCGCTGGGGCACATCGACCGCATTTACCACCCGGTACCGGAAAATGCCGAAATCACCATCCACGACCCCGACTGGGAACGCAGTATCCGCATCTGCCGCGCAGGCAGCGGCTCCGCCGTGGTCTGGAACCCGGGTGCAACCCTGGCCGCCGGCATGGGTGACCTGGGCGAAGGCAACGAGCGCGGATTCCTGGCCGTGGAAACCACGGTGGTACCCGCCGAAAACATCATGCTGCGCTGCGGCGAAACCCACGAACTCACCACCCGGATTCAGGTTTTCGGCGTGAACTGAACCATGCGCAAGTTCCTCAAATTCTGCCGCCGCTGTCTGAAACTGGGGCTGTTCATCCTGGCTTCGCTGCTCATCATTGTATGCGTGGCTGAGATATACACCAATGCCCTCGCCAACGATTACTGTCACAAGCGCGTGGCCGATTGCCGGAAGGACGACGTGGGCGTGGTGCTGGGCTGCAGCAAGTATTTCCGCAGAGGGAATCCCAGTCTCTATTTCCAGGGGCGCATGGAAGCTGCCGCACGCCTCTGGAAAAGCGGCAAGCTGCGCTGCATCATTGTTTCCGGAGACAACCGCGAGAAATACTACAATGAACCCCGCGACATGAAGAACGCGCTGGTCAAGCTCGGGGTGCCGGAGGACCGGATTATCTGTGATTTCGCCGGGCTGCGCACCTATGATTCCGTGGTCCGGGCCCAGCGTATTTTCGGCGCAGACAAAATTACCATCATCAGCCAGTCCTATCATGTGAAGCGAGCAGTGGCCACTGCCCGCCACATGGGAATTGACGCCCACGGGTACTGCGCTGCGCACATTCCTTTCAACCGCCCCACGCTGCTGCGCCAGTTCATGCGCGAACGCGCCGCCCGCGTGGCCATGATGTTTGACCTGCTCATCGGCACCGAACCCCGCCACATGGGCGAACGCATTGCCCTGCCCGAATAACCTTCACCTGCACTTACCACCATGTTCTCTCTCGTATCCTGCTCAGCCATGGCCGGTGTGGCCGAATGGGTCTGCTGCCCCGGTGAACTGAATGCTCCGCTTTACCGCGCACTGGCCGATTGTCCGGTGGTGCACCGCTGGACAGTGGCCGACGACCGCGCCGCTGCTTTCTTTGCCCTGGGCCGTGTGCAGGCCACCGCCCGCCCGGTTATCGTCGTGGCAGGCAGCGGCTCATCTGCCGCCGCCATGGCGCCCGCCGTGGTCGATGCCTATTACCAGCGCCGCCCGCTCGTAGTGCTCACCATGGATACCCCCACCGGCAGCGGCGGTACCGGCGCCCCGCAAAGCGTGGAGCAGGAAGCGCTCTTCGGCATGTATGCCCCCACGCTGGAGCTGAACCTGCCCTGCCCGGTCTCCGACCTGCCTAATCTGGTAGAAGCGCTGGGTGAAGGATTCCCGCTGCACCTGCATGTGCGGCTGGACGCAGCTGCCGAGCCCCCCTGCAGCGATTTCAGCGCGGTGGAAGTGGGTGATGCCCCGCCCGCACCCCGTTTCCGCGGCTCGCTGGTAGCGGTATCACAGATGCTGCGTTTCCGCTCCATGGAAGGCTTGGTGCTGCTTATCGGCGGCCTGAACCCGGACGAGCAGGAACCCGTACTCTGGCTGGCGCAGACTCTGCGCGTGCCCGTGCTGGCCGAAGCCAGCAGCGGCCTGCGCGAGGAACTGGCGCCTTTCCTGCTGCACGGCGGCGATGAGCTGCTGCGCCAGAACCCGCCCCGCTTTGTGCTGCGCGTGGGCGATGTGCCCACCGGCCCGTTCTGGAAAGCGCTCGAAGACATGCCGCAGACCGAGGTATTCTCCATCACCCGGACCGGGTTCTCCGGACTCAGCCGCAAGAGCAACGTGGTGGAAGGTGAACTGGAGCAGGTCATGAAAGCCTTGGGCGATGTGCCCACCGTGGGCGATACCGAACGCCTGCTCCCCCGCAGCCGCCACACCTCCGGCCGCCTGGAGGAACTGCTGCTGGGCTACCCCGAATCCGCCGAGGCCATGGTTCGCGCCTTCTCACGCTTCGCGTGTCTGGCAGAGGTCATCTGCGTGGGCAGCGCTACCACCACCCGGCTCTGGAACCGCTACGCTCAGAGCCAGGTACCCACCCTTTACCTGCGCGACCTCCACACCACAGGTACAGATGGCGTACTGAGCACTTTCCTGGGCAACGCAGCCGACGCCGCGCACGCCTGCTGTCTCATCGGTGATCTTACCCTGCTGCGCGACCTCACAGCCGCGGCCATCGTGCCCCAGCTGCCGCCCGGCAAACGCATCGTGGCTGTGCTCAACAACGAAGGTGCCGCAGCAGCTCAGCACGCCGCGGCCAACGACCCCGAGCTGGAGCGTCTGCTCGTGCAGCCCCAGCCCTTCCGCATGCAGGAAGTGGCACGGCTCTGGGGTGCCGAGTACCACGCTATCTACTCAGAAGCCGACCTCGAACTGCTCGACACGCTGGACGACAACGCCTTCGTCCTCCTCGAACTCATCCCCGACGGTTCCCTCGGCTGCTGATTACAGCGCCTAGCCAACTGATTCAGAATAGCTTGCAAACATTTGTGTAAAATTCAGGATTGAATCCTGAATTTTACACAAATATCCACATACATCTTACTCTCTGCTTATTACAGCATTCATATCACCCAGAGTGCAAATCTGAACCTCCTGGAACATCCCCATCGTCTCACCACCATATATCAATGCAGGAGGCAGACTATCCTTGACAGACGAAGCAAATTGCTGGACATTGCGCACCATGGCAGGTGTAAAGGTCATGCCCGATTTAATTTCTACGGGTCTTGGGCGGCGTTGTTCATCCAGAATAAGATCCACTTCAAACCCACGAGTATCACGGAAGAAATAAAGATTTGAGCGTTTGCCTGCATTAAATCTGGCTTTCAGCGCCTCTACCACAACCATATTCTCGAAAATATGCCCCAATAAGGGGTCACGCCCCAGCTGAGACGGGGTCTCTATATCCAGCAGGCAGGAAATAACGCCAGGCTCTGTAAAATAAATTTTCGGAGACTTCGTCAATCTCTTACCATAGTTATTATAGTAAGGATAAACGGTAAACACCACATAAGAAGCCTCAAGCACAGAAATCCATTCACCTATGGTACTGGCAGATACCCCCACATCATTAGCCAGGGAAGAACAATTGATAACCTGGCCCACCCTCGAAGCCAGCAGCTTCAGAAACAGCTCAAAATGCTTCAAACTCCGCACATTGACAATCTGCCTGACATCGCGCTCAATATAGGTACGCCAGTAATCTGCATAAACCTGCTGCGGATCTAATCCTTTCTCATACACCCGAGGAAGACACCCCGTAAAAAGCATTTCGTCCCGACTCATCTGCACACCAGCATCCTTGAGCTCCTGCATCGAAAGCGGGAGTAAATCTATCACTCCGGTTCGACCTGCCAGGGATTGTGTAACCGTCTCCTGCAGCTCCATCTGCCGGCTACCTGTCAGAATATACATTCCCGGGCGATTCTCCTCATCCACTATCCCCTGCAGGAAACTCAACAATTCCGGAGTATTCTGAACCTCATCAAAAATGCATGGCGCGTGGTGTTGCTGCAGGAAATGGGTCGGGTCCTCGTAAAAATACTGCCGAGCCCGTAAATCCTCCATGCTCACATAATCATATTCCGGATATAAATGCCTCGCCAGAGTAGTTTTTCCGGATTGACGGGGCCCCGCTATGGTCACCACCGGATACATGCCCACTAATTTCTGAAAATGGGCACTTATGGCTCTTGGTATATATCCCAGCTGCTTCATAAGCAATATTATATAAAAATCTGTGTAAAATTCAAGATTGAATCCTGAATTTTACACAGATTTTTATATCTCTTTCTATTTATTCCTGTTACTCTACAGAACAATTCAGTTGCTTCTCTGCCTCATCAATCAGGCGGGCTACGCGCAGAGCATCGGGCACGTTGAGAAAACCTTTATCGGGGGAAACGCGGTGGCCATAGGTATATTCCATGACCAGGTCACCCCTGCCCCCGGGACGCTGCACGCGGGCGGTGATAATACCCGGCTCAAGCGGCCAGGCGTGGCGTTTCACCCCGCGCCACCAGTTCGCACGGTATACCAGAATACGGCGGTCTGTCAACACATACAGCGTGCGGCGCAGCTGCCGCTGCTGCATAAGCGGAAAAATCAACAGCGGCGGGCAGAGCGGTGCCAGCAGAAAAAGCGGCAGCGTGGCGCTGTTCACCACCGGCTGCTGCGGGCGACCATGCCACAGCAGCGTTTCGCCCGGCAGCAGCTCTGCCTGCAGGCGGGTCTGTTCATCTTGAGTCATCATACTTCTTCTCTTTCTGCTATGGCTTTTTCCAGGATCTCCTCCACCAGCCGCACATCGCGGATATCCATAAAACCGACACTTTCATCCTCCCTCAGGCCAAAGACCAGGTTTCCGCAGCCGTCCCTGGCCTGGTCATTGCTGAATACCATATCCGGCTCCAGCGGCCAGAATTTCACCTCCCAGCCGCATACAATCGCCCGGCGATTGGTAATCACATAGACCGTACTCCGAAGTCTGGCGGCATGCAGCCGCGGAGCAATGATACACGCAACGATGGGCACCATGAAAAACGCCATGGCCATTAACCAGCTGAGGATTTCGCCCAGCATTGAGTCCGTGTTCACTCTATCCTGCCAGAGGAAATACAGCATCACTGCGCCGAAAAGTCCGAAAAGCGAGAAAAAAAGCACCCCCACCACGCGGTTTACCCTGTCGGTCTCAAAATGCCTGATAACAGGCTGCCCCGCCCAACGCACCTGTTCGCCGGGCAGCAGAGCTTTCTGCACCTTGGCACACAGCCTGGGACTCAGCCCGAAATCTCTGAGGTCAGGGGATTTCATGCTTTCATCCTTTCTGCAATGGCCTTCTCCAGAATTTCCTCCACCAGCCGCACATCGCGCACATTCATGAAACCCACCTCATCAAACGGGCATTCACAGTCAGGATCAGTGCTGGGACGCAGGGCAAAGACCAGATTCCCGATGCCCTTTTCATTCTGGAGATTACTGATTACCATACCGGGTGTAAGCGGCCATGACTCATCCGTCTTAGCGCAGACCAGCACACGCCGGTTGGTGATAGCATACACCGTGCGGCGAGCTTCGCGCCGGATAACATATGGCAGCACCATCAGCCCCAACCCCAGCATCGCAGGAAATGAGGCCAGGATAAACAGTCCCGGCGACTCCTCCAGGCTGGCTCTCCAGCACACAAAGGCAGCCAGCCCCATGCAGAAGCATACACACCAGTACAAAAGAGGGAGGTTAACCCCGAGATATGCCGGAGCCCCCGCCCAGTACAAGCGCTCGCCGGATTGCAGGCATTTCTGCAAGCTGACACACTGAAAGCGGTTCAATCCGAAATCTCTGGGGGCTGGGGACTTCATACCTTTTTACGTTCCGCAATGGCTTTTTCCAGAATTTCCTCTACCATGCGCACATCGCGAAGATTCATAAAACCGTACTCAACAGTGCACCCCATTCCCTTGGGGCCATCCTCCCAGCGTGTGGCAAAAACGAGATTTCCGCTGCCATCCTTCCGCTGAACATTACTGGCCACCATCCTGCGGCTCAGAGGCCACGAATCTGCCCCGGAGCCGACAATCAGGGCACGGCAATTCGTGACAACATAGAAGGTATTATGCAAGAGCCACAGGCGGACAAACGGAGTCAGCACAGCTGCCACGAAAAGCAACACGAAGATGAGGGATAAACCATAGGCAAACAGAAGCACAAAGCCCCCGACCTCCGGTTCCCCGGTCACCAGATGATAAAAGACAAACCCGCCCAGGCTGCCTAACACCCCCGTGAAAAGCCATGCGCCAACACAATTCCCCCAGTCGATGCTCCGGAAAGCCATGGGCTGCCCTACCCAGCGCACCTGCTCACCGGGGCGAAGCTCAGCCTGCACCATGGCGCAATGTCTGGCGGACAGTCCGAAATCTCTGAGGTCTGCTGGCATTATTGCTCCTCGGTCAGCTCATAGAGGAACTGCTCCACGCGACGCACCTCGGGCACATTCATGAAGCCCTGCTCCACGGTGTGCGTGCCGTTCTTGCTATGCCTGGTCTCATACCCCAGAATCAGGTCGCCGCTTCCGTCCTTGCGCACGGTGCATGATTTCACCATGCCGGGTTCCAGCGGCCAGACGTGGGACTTCATGGCACCAAAGAAGCCGGGATACAACTCCATGGCGCGGCGATTCGTGATGACCAGAACCGTGTGTTTCTGCTTACGCAGCCCCCACCAGGGAGACGAAGCAAGCCCCAGCCCCACCAGCCAGAAAGGAATGGAGAAACAGGCAAAAAGCGCACTGGCCTGCGAGGCTCCCCAGGTCCAGAACGACACAAAGCCCAGCCACAGCAGCGAAAAAATAAACAGCCCCAGCGCACCACCACTGAACAAGCGGGGAATGGGCTTACCCACCCACAGCAGTTCTTCTTTCTGCATCAGGTTACATTCCACCATCTGGCGGTCAGCGAGGGATAAATCAGTATCGGAGAGTTTCATGGCGTTTATTTGGTCTGAGATTCTTCAAGCTGCATGATGAGGGATTCCACCACGGCGGCATCCTCTGCAGAGAGGTTGAGGAAACCCTCGGGGTCGGGCACGTTGTTGGTGCTGGAAATGGTGCTCTTGCCCAGAATCAGGCTCACCAGGCCCTTGCCGGAAACCTTGCGTTCAAGCAGCATCACCCTGGCCACCGGAAACACCATCTGGTGGTGCTTCCAGAACATGTAGCGGAACACAAGGGAACGGCGGCTCGTGAGCACATATATATGGCGCTTCTGCCAGCCGAGCGAAATCCAGGGGCTCACCATCAGCAGCAGCGGCACCAGAAAGAACACCACGCGGAAGAAGATATCATTCACCGCCGCATAGTGCATAACCGACTGCGTTAACAGGAGAAACACCAACCCAAAGCCGAACAGGTACATACTGAGGCCGCGCCACAGATGCGGCACAGGCTTGCCCGCCCAGAGCAGCTCCTCACCTCGCAGCATACTGTTTTCAACCATCAGGCGATCATCGATGCTTAATTCTGTATCAGCTAATTTCATAACGGTTATCGGGGTTGAGTAGATTCAAGTTGGCGGATAAGGGGGAGCACCTGCTCGGCATCTGCTGCCGTGATTCGCAGAAAGCCCTCGGGGGCCAGTTTGCCCCGACCTCCACGCCCGGTTGCGATATACGGATTTTCTCCCAGCACCAGGTTCACCAATCCGCCGGGAAGTTCATCGCGCGATTTCACCATATCCGGAACCGGAACATAGGACAGGGAAATATAGCCCAGAGTGGTATACCGCAGCACCCGGGCGCGCTGGTTGGTAAGCGCATAGATGGTGCGCTGCTGCATCCACTTGTTAAACAGCGGGGCAAAGAGCATCCCGGTAAAAGGAACCAGGGCGAAAGCCATTGCCGGGCTTCCCCCGCTGCAGAGCCCATAGAGCAAGGAGATCACCCAGACCGCGCCGAAAAACACGAAGAAGCCGGCAGGTGAGGCCCAGGGCTCCGGCACCGGCTGGCCCACCCAGAGCAGCTGTTCATCATCGAAGAGACTTTCCTTCAATCTCTGCCGGCAGGCGGGGGAAAGATTGGTATCACAAAGATTCATAGGGGGTAAGAGGGGGTAGTATAAAAGGAGCGCCACCCCCGCAGGGGAAATCCACGGGGGTGGCGCAGGTTGAGAGCGATTAGTGAATGCGCTTCAGAAGCCAGGGCAGCAGCTCGCTGATGGCGACGCGCTCCTGCTCCATGGAATCGCGGTGGCGGATAGTCACCGTGTCCTTGAGGGAGGGGTCACCTTCCTCGCCCAGGGTCTCGAAGTCGACCGTGATGCAGAAGGGAGTACCCACTTCGTCCTGGCGGCGGTAGCGGCGGCCCACAGCACCGGCCTCATCGTAGAACACGTTCATGAAGGGACGCAGCTCGGCCTCGATTTCGCGGGCGATGCGCACCTGTTCGGCGTTCTTCTTGAGCAGCGGGAAGATAGCGGCCTTGATGGGGGCCATGCGGGGGTGGAAGTGCATGACGGTGCGGATATCGCTCTTGCCGTCCTTACCCAGTTCCTCTTCATCGAA
>JAZRBC010000078.1:0-7906 GCA_045634905.1 Akkermansia sp. | reverse complement strand
CCTGCAACCCTGATTCCGCCCAGATAAAAGAACATGTTCGATTTCATCGCTCAAGCGGCAGAAAGCGCACAGACCTCGTTTTTCAGCGGGTGGGACCCGGCAGTAGTCACAGGTGGCTCTGCTGCGGCTGCGCTGGGGCTTGTCTGGGTATTTATCCGGGTGGTCCGCGCGGTGGTGGGCACGCTGTTCATGCTCTGCGTGGTGTACCTGGTACTCAAGGTCTGCTTTGATATTGACCTGAGCGCCTGGCTGCAGCCGCTGTTGAAGTCTGTGGCCGCATGAGAGGCTTATTTCTTCTTCAGCACCTCAATATCACCGCCGCGCTTTCTTACGCGCTGAATTTCGGGGCGTTTGAGGCGGAGTTTGATGCGGTTGCGGCGGCCTTCCACACGGACGCGGACGGTTCCGAAGCGTGATTTATCGGTCTCGTGGCCGGCACCGGCCGGGGAAGGAGTGGGAGCGGCCTGAACGTCGCAGTAGATAGCCTTGAGCTGCTCCTGGAACGCAGGGTCAGAGGCGGCAGCCTCGATGAATGCAGGGGTGGCAGCCTGGGTGGGCTCCAGCACACCGGCAGGGTCTGCCACGGGGGCTACCTCGGGCGTTTCCATACGGTTGGCATCGCGCTCCTGGATAATTTTCTCCATTTCCGGGTCCTTCTTGATGAGTTCTGCCGCTTCATCCTCGGGGCTCACGGTCTGCAGGAGGTCTTCGCCGGGTTTCCGGGCGCAATCCGGGTGGTTGCGCAGGTATTTCTCGAACTCGGGGTCGGGCTCGGCACCGTGCTCGATGGCGCGGTCGTAGGCGCGGGCGGCCTCGGGAATCTTCTTCATCTCGGCATAGAGACGGGCCATGTTGTAATGGGCATCTCCCAGGCCGGGCTTGAGTTTGAGCGCTGCGGCAAAGTGCTTGAGCGCCAGTTCATACTGACCGCTCACACCTTCGATATTGGCCAGGTAGAAGAAGGCCTCGGCATTGCCGGGGTCGAGCGCGATGGTACGCCAGAACATGCGGGAGGCTTCCTCCATGCGGTCGAGGCGGTAGTAGCTGACACCCGACAGGAAATACGAGATAGCCAGATCCGGAGCCAGACGGGTGGCGCGGGCAAAGAATTCCAGCGATTCCTCACACTTGTTGCGGTAGAGGAGGATGGTGCCCAGATTCACCAGACCGGCCACGTGATTCGGCTCTGCATCGTACAGCGTGCGGTAAAGCTGCTCTGCGGCGGTGTAGCGGCCCTTGGTAAACGCCTTGGAAGCCAGATTGGCCAGCGTTTCCATCTGGCGGCTCTGCTCCACGGCCTCGGCGGTGTAGCCCTGTGAGCCCTGCGCATCCTTATCCTGTGTCTCCTTGGTTGCGGCTTCCATGACGCGACGCTCGGCATCCGTCAGCTCCAGGGAGCTGGCGTCATCCAGCTTCTGCAGAGCGCTGAGAGTGGCGGGGTCCTGATTCTTGAGCTGCTTGTAGGTTTCGATGAGGAGCTTGCGACCTTCCTCCTGCATGGCAAGGCTGCGGCGCTGCTTGGCAATCACCTCACGCAGAAGTTCGTTCTCTTCCGCCAGAGCGGGGTCCACCGGGGGCTGCTGGGCGGCTTTGTTCAAATCGGCCTCGATGTTGTTCAGGCGCTCGGTGAGCTCGGAGACGCGGCGGCGGTATCCCATGTTCTCTTCGTAAATACCGCTCATTTCATCGCGCAGGCGGTCGGCCTCACCGCGTGCTGTATCGAGCTGCTGCTGCAGTACGTTGCGCTCGTCATCCGACCCGGCGGCACGGCCCTCCAGCTCGGCAATACGCGCCAGGGCTTCCTTGAGCTGCTGGTCCAGGGAGAGGTTCTGGTCGAGCAGAGCTTTGGTCTTCTCCGGGCTGTTCAGTTCCACAATGGCGCGCAGCTGTTCGTTCTCCGCCTTCAGAGCATCGCGTTCGCGGGTCACGCGGGCAAGTTCCTCCTGGGTCTGGGCCAGGGTGCTTTCCAGCTCGGTGATGCGGGCTTCCGCCTTCTCGCGGGCTTCCTCGCTGGCGCGGTACTTTGCCTCCAGCTCAGCGAGCTGCTGGGTGAGGGAGTTGACCACTTCGTTGCCGGCGGAGCGCTCCGTAACCACCTGCTGCTGCAGCTGTTCGTAGCGGTCCTTGTACATTTTCTGCTCCAGCCGGGCAGAGATGAGCTGCTTCTGAGAATCCTCATACCTGGCGTTCAGTTCCCGGTATGCCACAGCCATCTTGCGGCATTCCTCCTGCGCGGCGGCCAGGGCATTGTAGAGCTTCTTGTCCGTTGTATCGTAATCCGGCAGCTCCACCGGGCGGTACTCGCTGTGAATGGGGTCGAAGGCCGGCTTGCTGCCCGGCAGCTCAATTTCCGTGGCCAGCGGGCGGCCGGGCTGGCGACCAGTCGGGATGGGTGCCTCGGCTGATTTCCTGCGATAACCGGCCATATTCTCCGCCAGCAGACGGCGACGGGTCGAGACCAGGTTCGATTTCCAGTGCGGAAAATCCTTCACGATGCGGGCAAGCACTTTCTCTGCCTGTGCACCTTTGCTGATGGCAGCGTTGTAATTCTGCTGGGCAGCCAGCTGTTCGGACTCGCGGCAGAGACGGTAGGCGGTCAGGTAATATTCCGCCGGGTCCTGCACCCGCTGGCGGGCAGCAGGCGCTGCACTCGTCTGCGCCTGCAGAGGAGCCACGCCAGCCAGAGCCAGACCACACAAAACAGCCAGTGTATAAGTACGCATCGGAATCATGGTGCAGAATATCCCCACCATATTAGCGCAGCGCGCGCACGAATCAAGCCGGAAACGTGTATGCCGCGTGTCATTTCCCGGGGAGAAAGCTCCCGGAGTTCCAGGAAACTCGGGATTCATGATTCTTGACATCTCACAAAAGGCGCAGTATGATAAGCCAACACAACAAACCAATAGAAACACACATACTATGGGACTTCTTCAGAATCTGGCAGCTGTCGCCATCCGCAACAAAGTGATGGCCAACCTGCGTGCAAACTGCCCCGAGGGCATCAAGAACGAGCTCGAAACCCTGCTGGGCAACAAGGAGGCGGTAAGCATCATCCAGAAATTCGTGACCGATGCCATGAAAGGTGGCGGTAAAATCCAGGCTGAGGCGGTGACCACCCTTCCCTTCCCGGCTGAGATTCAGGAACTTCTGGCTTCCACGCCCAAGCTGGTGACTTATCTGGTACTGGCCGCCCGCATGGCAGGCAGGAAGTAAGGCGGAAAGGACGCGCCATGTCCCCTACCCCACAGGAACTGCTGCCGTTTGATTTCGATGACGATGAGCAGCTGCTCTGGCACTACCCGAAGCCAAAGGAATCGTACCCGGGCAGGTGGGCGCTGATTGGCATTTTTCTGCTGCTGAGTGCAGGGCTGACGCACAGCGCTTTCACCGCCGCCAGCCATGCCACAGCCGCGCTGCCGGGATTCAGCGGGCTTTTCCTGGTGCTGATTCTGATTGTGCTGGGCAACATCGCATACTGTCACAGAGTCACCCGGCGCACTCACTACATTCTTACCACCAAGGCTGCCTACATCTCCGAACGACCGGCCAGGAAGGGCTGCAGATGGTTCATCACCCGTTTTGCGGTGCATCCGCAGATGGCAGCCAGGGTCCGCCACCACGGCCGGGGGCTGGTGGACTACGTGTTCGGCGCAGTGAAGAGAGGCCGCAACGAAACCCGGCAGGGATTCCTGAATCTGCCGCCGGAACAAAACCTGGCTCCCATGTTCGAACAACTGGGGGTCATGCTCCCGGCCAAGGGAGAAAGGAAACGCAAGCCATTCATTTTCGAGCCGCCCGCATCGCCCGTGAAGACCATGTGGGGCAGCGCTTTCCTGTTCTGCCTGTTCGGAATCGGCCTGTATTTCATACACGATAACCACGCGGCAGACCTCTATGTGTGGGGGCATGAAGCCACCGGCACCGTGGAGGATTACCGGCAGGGTGAGGAAAGACGCGGCCGCGGCCGCCGACGTGTGGAAGTGCACTACCCTGTTGTATCCTTCCGGACAAGCGATGGCAGCAGACGCCTTGCCCTCAGCCAGACAGGGTATGATAACGCACCGGAGCTCCGCATAGGCGACCATGTGGAGCTGCTGTATGACCCCACCGACCCGACGCGCGCCACTATCAAAGACGGAACTATCCTCATCCTGCCCGGGCTGCTCCTTCTGCTGCTGGGTATCAATGCCTGGAAATTTGCTAAAGCCTTCCGCGAATACCGGGAGATACGCCGCACCTGCGCGTTCCTGCTGGCTGTCGACACCGCCGCCGGCAGCTTCGATGCCTTTGCCTTGGACTATGAACCCTGAACCGGAAAACGTACTGCCCTTTGAACTGGGAGATGATGAGAAGCTGCTCTGGTCGCTGAGCAAGCCGCCGGCACCGGCGCGGGTAAAATTGCGCCGCCTTCTGTGGGTAGCAGTGGGGGTGCTGGTACTGCTGGCGCTGGGGTGCATGGTATCTGACCAGGTCGGACTGGGAATGCTGCTGCTTTGTGTGGCGCTGCTGTGTCTCACGGGTGCCGGCGAAGCAGGAGCAGCACCGCATGGTATCTCTTACGCGCTGAGTAACAGGCGCGCATTCATCATCGAACAACCCACGCGGCGGGGGAGACCCTGCACCGTCATTACTTTCCGGGTGCGCCGCGACATGGTATGCCGGGTGCTGCGCCGCAGCAACGGAAACGTGGACTACTACCTAGGCCGCCAGGTATGCGAGGCTGAGGAAGACCGCCCCCGCGGATTCATTAACCTGGCGCCGGAGCAGGACCCCGCTCCACTGCTGGAGCAGCTGGGGGTTGAGATTCCCGCTGAAGGGAAAACCCGCAAAGGACCGGGCTTCAGTTATCCCGCCGAAGAACCCAGGCGCAGGCCGGGGAAACTCCTCTTCATGGCGGTGGTGGCCGGGCTGGGCTGCCTGCTCTGCCTGTACACACACGGCACCCACCTGCTGCTGACTGGTCAGGAAACTACCGCCGGCATCGTGAGCTACGAGCAGGTGAACGACCACCGCGGCCACAAATGGACCCGCCCACGGTAACGGTGCACCACCCGGTGCTGAGCTTCACCACGCCCGATGGACAGGAACATAAGGTGAAAAGCCTCTATGGTTTTGACAACGAGCCGAAATACCCGGTCGGCACCCAGGTGGAGGTACTTTACGACCCCGCCAACCCCGGCTGCGCCACCATCCGGGACTACGGCATTTTCTACCTGCCCGGGTTCATGCTGCTGGGCTTCCTGTTTTTCCTGAGCCAGTACCTGCGCCGCTCCAAAGACAAGCAGCCGGATTACGTGCTGATAAAGTGCGTGTCATGACCTCATTAAACATTGAGAATTCGGGGTTAAAATTTCAAAATTTGCATTGACAAACGGGGGGATTGGGGGTATTCTCTGCGTCCCCGCTGATGCTGCAATACCAACAACGGAGGGCTGGGGGCTAAGCGCAGCACCTTCCAAAACCCCGTGTATCCTGCCGCAAGGTTACACACAACATATACAAAATACAATGATTAACGAACTCGTTACGAAGATGGTGGAAGCCGGTGTTCACTTTGGTCATCAGACCCGCAAGTGGCATCCGAACATGAAGAAGTACATTCTCACCCAAAAGAATGGCATCCACATCATCAACCTGGAAGAGACCGAGAAGTGCCTCGACAAGGCCAGCTCCTTCGTGGGTGAACTTGCCGCCAAGAACAAGAAGATTCTGTTCGTGGGTTGCAAGCGCCAGGCTCAGGAAGCCGTGAAGGAAGCCGCTGAGGCTACCGGCCAGTACTACGTGAACTTCCGCTGGCTTGGCGGTATGCTCACCAACATGGCCACCATCAAGAAGAGCATCGCTCGTCTTGACTACCTCGAGAACCTCGACAAGCAGCCCGAGTACAAGAGCATGTCCAAGAAGGAGCTCGCCGCTCTGGCCCGTGAGCGCGAGAAGCTGCAGCGCAACCTGCAGGGTATCCGCAACATGGGTGGCGCTCCCGACGTGATGATCGCCATCGGCGCTGACCACGAGGACATCGCTATCCGCGAGGCCCACATCCTGGGCATCCCCGTGATCGTGCTGACCGACACTAACGCCGACCCCGAGACCGTGGATTTCCCCATCCCCGGCAACGACGACGCCGTGCGCTCCATCCGTCTGATCCTCTCCGTGCTCGTGGAGGCTATCAACAAGAACAAGCCCGCCTAAATCTTAACCCCTTTATTCCAAGAAAATGGCTGATATCACACCCGCAATGGTGAAAGAGCTGCGCGTCAAGACTGACGCCGGCATGATGGACTGCAAGAAGGCCCTCATGGAGTGCGACGGCAACATGGACGAAGCCGTGAAGTACCTCCGCGAGAAGGGCATCGCCAAGGCTGCCAAGAAGGCCGACCGCGAGGCTAAGGAGGGTATCGTGACCACCGTGGTTGAGGGCAAGGATGGCATCATCCTCGAAATCAACTGCGAGACCGACTTCTGCTCCAAGGGCGAGAAGTTCCAGTCTCTGGTGGCTCAGGTTGCTGCCACGCTGAAGGCTTCCTCCGCCGCTACGCTGGCTGAGGCTCTGGAAGTGGCCATGGAAGGCACCACCGTGGAGAAGTACATTGCTGAGCAGTGCGCTGCCATCGGTGAGAACATGAAGCTGCGCAAGTTCGGCCGCTACACGCTGGCCGGCGAGGGCACCGTGACCTCCTACATCCACATGGGTGGCAAGGTGGGCGTGCTCCTGCAGGTGGAGACCGGCAAGGCCGAGACCGCCGCTGCTGAGGCTTTCGCCACCATGTGCAAGGACATCACCCTGCACATCGCTGCCTGCGCTCCCAAGAGCGTGGACTCCTCCTCCCTGGATCCCGCCTTCGTGGCCGAGGAACAGGAAATTGCCAAGGCTCAGCTCATCGCTGAAGGCAAGCCCGAGCACCTGCTGGAGAAGATTCTTCCCGGCAAGCTCAAGGCTCTCTACAAGCAGAGCTGCCTCATGAGCCAGGAGTTCGTGAAGGACCCCTCCATGTCCGTTGAGGCTCTCGTGGCCGCCACCGGCAAGGCTCTGGGCGACACCATCACCGTGAAGGCTTTCGAGCGCTTCCAGCTCGGCGCCTAATCGCTGTAGGTTCTATTACCTTACAAAAAATCCCCATTCCGCAAGGAGTGGGGATTTTTTGCGTCCGACCACCGGGAGGATATCGTCGCCCACAGGGCGATTTCGTCCCGGAAGGGATTTCGTCCGGCGCAGCCGGATATCGTTCCCCTTTTGTCAGGGGGTAAATATGTTTCCCAACGATTGGGAAATAGATATCCTTCCGGCCTCTTGGAAAACGAAATCCAGCCCCTGCGGGGCTGGACGAAATCACTTCGTGACGATATCGCGGCTTTGCCGCGACGATATCCTCACTTCGTTCGGACCTTAGGGGAAACGGCGCCACTTGCCATCACCCACAGAAATGACCTCCACGGTCACCGTATCCAACCCGCGCTCGTAGAAACCGAGCTCCCTCGCCACCTTGGTGCTCACGTCTATAAGACGACCACGGATGTATGGCCCGCGGTCGGCCACACGGGCAATGCAGCTCTTCCCTGTGCGGTGGCAGGTGATACGCACTGTGCAGGGCAGCGGAAGGGTGCGGTGAGCGGCGTAGCGCTGGTGGCGGTACAGGTTCTGCCCGATAGCGCCTATGGAGCCATCCGCCTCGTAATGAGAGGCTATGCCGGTGGCCTTGTAGTGCAGCGCACTCTCCACGCTCATAGGCACAAAGCGCGTGCCCTTCACCGTGTAGGGAGCCTTTTTGTAGCCCTTGTACTCAGGAAAATTAGGATGCAACACCTGCTGGCAACCCACCAGCACCAGCATGGCTACCACAGCAAGACAGGAAAGAAAACGTACCATGCCCCACAATCTAGCACAAATCCCCTGCCCCCGCCA
>JAZRBC010000077.1:0-9824 GCA_045634905.1 Akkermansia sp. | reverse complement strand
TTAAGCATCTGTCAAGCCTGAAATGCGGCACCGGGAAATTTTCTGCGTGCGTCCCCAAGATTGCAGAAGTCGCTGATAAATGAATGCCGTTTCATCAGAAGCCTCCCCGGTTATAACAAAAGAGCGATAAATTGGACTTTGGCGGCATGAACTTCATCGGAGCACGGGACTTCAGTCCCGATTAAACTCTCCGTGATTTACGGGACTGAAGTCCCGTGCTCCGAAAACAACTTCCCATTTATCGCGCCGCAAAATCTTTGGAACACATGTGACCTTCAGTATGCTCCCGAGGTCACCTTGGAGGCAAAATTAATCTTTGTGTAAAAAGCAAGATTGAATCCTGCTTTTTACACAAAAATGATTAATCAACTCTTTTTCTTTCGCTTAAAGGAAGGCTCAGCTTCCTCGGCCTTGAAATTGTACAGGGGTTTGAAGATATCCACCACATCGACCGTGGGGCCAATGTGTTTGAGGATGACATCAATTCCCTTGTAGGCCATGGGAGCTTCGTCCAGGGTGCGGGCATTCACCGAGGTGGTGTAGATACCCTGCATCTGCTGCTGGAAATCCTCCAGCGAAAGTGCCTTGAACGCCTGAGCACGGCTCATGAGACGCCCTGCACCATGCGGTGCAGACTGGTTCCAGTCATCGTTACCCTTACCCGTACCGAAGATGCAGCCGTCGCGCATGTTGATGGGAATGAGCAGTTTCTCCCCCGCGCGGGCGGAAATGGCACCCTTACGCACGATGTTGCTGTCGTGGTCGATGTAGTTATGCGTGGTATGGAACATATCCTGCACCTCCAGTCCGAGACGGCGCACGATGATATCGGCCATCACCTCGCGGTTTCGCAGGGCAAACTGCTGGCAGATACGCATATCGTGCAGGTAGCGGTCGCGGGCCTCACCCTCCAGGTAGCAGAGATCGGCAGGCACATCCGGCTGAGCCGCATTCCACGCAGCACGCTGGGCCTGGATAGCCGCAGCTATCTCCTTCTGACGCCCCTGCGCTTTCAATTCGGCAATCATGGCAGCCTCGCGCTCAGCGCGGTCGGCGCACCCGGCATGGCGGTCAATAGCCTCCTGCTGGTAGATATCGCAGACCTGCTTACCCAGGTTACGTGAGCCGGAATGAATCACCAGGTAGTAGTTACCCTGCGTATCGGCATCCACCTCCACAAAGTGGTTACCACCACCCAGTGTTCCCAGTGAGCAGAGAAGGCGTTTCACTCGCTCCAGGTCAGGCAGACAATGCAGCGCATCCAGAGCTTCGAATGGCTCCACCGGCTCGCCGTGCACATACATACCGCTGGGAATATTGCGGTGCATAATATCATCCAGCGCAGCGAAATCAGGCTTCTGCTTACCCAGGTTCACCGTAAGCATACCGCAACCGATATCCACGCCCACAATGTTGGGAATCACCTTATCGCCCAGATCGGCGGTGAAGCCGATAACGCAGCCCTTGCCGGCGTGCACATCGGGCATGATACGCACCTTGGCATCTGCAAATGCGGGCTGTGCCAGCAATTTAGCAATCTGTTTCTGTGCCAGTTCATCCACCTCATCGGTGTAAATTTTCAGATTATGTTTCATGACAGTTCTCTTGTATTTGTTTTTGGTTTATCTGTAATCTGTCTCCCGACAGAAGAACCATTGTATCTAATCTCGCGGAGCTGCAACGTATTTTCTCCGCAGGGGTAGTTCAATGACAAAATCGCCCCTGGTCTGCACCGGAAGCAACGGCAGTGTAACGCCAAGTCTTCCCACAGTCAAGGCATTTTGCGAAAAAAGTACACAATTTAGAACAGCATTCCGGCTTGCGCAGGGAGTGCGGGCTGTGCTAACATGGGAAGCATGAAGATTTTCCCCATGTTTGCTGCCGCCGTAGTGCTGGCCGGTGTGTGCCAGGCTGCCAGTGAAGCCGCCAACTCCGCACGCGATGCCGCCCGCCAGTATGGAGCCGCCGTGCGCAACTGCGATATGGCCTGGGCGGTGGATTCCATGTATCCCCCGCTGCGCCGCACCTACGCAGACCAGCTCACCTCCCGCACACGTGAGGCCGAGATTGCCCGTGCCCGCCGCGTTCAGGGGCTGGATAAAGAGACAAAGAAAGAAGCCAAGGCCCGCATGGCCGCCAGCGATAAGGCGCTGCGTGCCAAGTATGCCCGCATGGGCGAAGACATGAAGAAGCGCGGTCTCGAGGTGGAGAGCTACACCGTGGGTGAAGCCACGGCCGAATACGTGGTCACCCCGCCCGTGGCTGCCAGAAGCCAGGTGCAGAAAGATACCAGCGGCCGCGTGCGTGCCGAAAACATAGGCAACACCCAGGAACGCAGCCGCGTGGTGGTGCTTCCCACCACCCTGGTCATCAGCGCCCCGGGACAGAACGGACGTCGCACCCGCATGGAACGCCGCAGCTTCATTTTCGCCGTGCGCGATGAAGTCATCACCGACACCAGCGTACCCCGCGGTACAGTGCTCAACAAGTGGTACTTCATCGATGGCAACACCGATGTGAACGTGCTTCGTTCCTTCTTCCCGAACCTGCCGCTCTACCTTCGCCTGCCCTCCACCAGCGACCGCATTCTTCCCTGATTTCCCCCTGCCCCCATGGGCTTTCTGAGCGAACAGACCCTGCTTGATTTCTCAGAAACCGGGCTGCTTTCGCAGGCTCGCGGCTTCGAGTACCGCCCGGAGCAGCAGCAGATGGCCGTGGCTGTGGCGGAAACGCTGGAGGGCGAAAGTGCCCTGCTGGCAGAGGCCGGCACGGGCGTGGGCAAATCGCTTGCCTACCTCATCCCGGCCATCCGTTTTGCGCTGGAGCGTGGCCGCAAGGCGGTTATCTCCACCCACACCATCAACCTGCAGGAGCAGCTGTTCTACAAGGATATACCCACCGTAGGGCGTGCGCTGAACTGCCATTTCAACGCAGCCCTGCTCAAAGGACGCGCCAACTACCTCTGCCGCACCCGTCTGCGCCGCGCACTCGAGCAGTCCACCGACCTCTTCAACCAGGCCGAAACCAAGCAGTTGTACGACCTGCTCGCCTGGTCCAAGGACTGCGGCGAAGGCTCGCTGGCAGAGCTGCCGCGGGAGCTGGGCATCTCTCCCAAGGTGTGGGCCCAGGTCTGCAGTGAGAACCACGTGTGCACCCCGCGCAACTGTGGCTACGACTGCCCCTACCAGGCCGCCCGCCGCAGGGTGCAGGAAGCCCAGGTGGTGGTGCTGAACCACACGCTGTTCTTCGGACTGCTTTCTCTGGCAGATGAGATGATGGCCATTGAACCCGAGGGGCCGCCCGGATTCATCTTCCCGAATGATTTTGTGATTCTCGATGAGGCGCATACCATCGAGAATGTGGCCGCCAACCAGCTGGGACTCTCGCTCAGCGAATCGGAAATGAAGTACGAGCTGCTGCGCCTCTATAACCCCGTGACCCACAAGGGTGCACTGCGCCACAATGCCTCGCCCACCGTGCTGCAGCTTATCGAAGAAGCCCAGGCCGCCGCTGGTGAGTTTTTCTCCAATGCCCGCGCCGACTGCCAGCTGGAAGCCCACCACGGCACAGTGAGACTGCGCCAGCCTGGGTGGACAGAAAACCTGCTCTCCCCCGTGCTACGGCAGCTCTTTGCCGAAATCAAGGACATGGCGGCCATGATTGAGGATAACGACCTGGCCAAGGCAGAGCTGCTGGATACCGCCGCCCGCATCCTGGCCTACGACGAAGCCGCCACCGAAATGGTGCAGCTCAGCAAAGCAGACTCCACGGTGTACTGGGTGGAGAGCCATGGACCGGAGGGGCAGTATACCACCATGCGCGGGGCGCTCATCAATGTGGCACCCGTGCTGCGAGAGAAACTCTTCGAAGCCGGGCGCAGCTGCATCTGCACCAGCGCTACCCTCTCCACCGGCGAGCGGGGCATGTCTTATTTTGCCGGGCGTGTGGGGGCTGAAAGCGCCCACCCCCTGCAGATTGGCAGTCCCTTCGATTTCGAAAAGCAGATGCGCATTGTGGTGGCGCGCAGCATGCCCCCACCACCACCCGCCAGCGAGGATGACGAATACCAGCCCGCCCTGGCAGACTGGATTATGCGCTCGCTGGATGAATCGCAGGGGCGCGCGTTTGTACTCTTCACCAGCTATAGTCTCATGCGAGCCATGGCGGTGCGATTGCGACCCTTCTGCCAGGAGCGCGGCTGGCCTCTGCTGGTGCAGGGAGATGAGCTGAACCGCAGCCAGATGGTGCAGAGCTTCCGCGAAAATGTGGGCAGCGTGCTTTTCGGAACCGACAGTTTCTGGACAGGCGTAGACGTTCCCGGCGAAGCACTCTCCAACGTCATCGTCACCAAGATTCCCTTTGAATCCCCCGGCAACCCGCTGGTCGAAGCCCGAATCGAGGACATCACCGCCCGCGGCGGCAATGCCTTCCGCGATTATTCCCTGCCCGAGGCCGTACTCAAGTTCCGCCAGGGAGTCGGGCGTCTCATCCGTTCCAAGACCGATACAGGCATCGTCACCCTGCTCGATTCGCGTATTACCAATAAGTTCTATGGGGCGAGGTTCATGTATGCTCTTCCCGCAACCGCCCCGCGCGAATTTCTCTAGTCCGCGCAGCAGATATGGTTTCCCAATGATTGGAAAACCATATTACCCTGATTCATCAGAAACGATATCGCCTTTCGGCGACGATATCCTCGTTTTACTCGGACGATATCACTTCGTGACGATATCCTCACTGCGTTCGGACGTGAAAAGCGGCACAGCCAACAGGCTGCGCCGCTTTTAAATTGATTTTCAGGACAAGCTTTACTTGCCGAAAGCCGTCTTGTACACGGCCAGCACTTCGTCCCAGGTGCAGGGGCGGGGGTTGCCGCCGGTGCAAACGTCAGCCATAGCGGCATCGGTGAGGGCCTCCAGGTCTTCCTCCTTCACGCCGATTTCAGCCAGTGTCTGGGGAATGTTCACATCAATGGAGAGCTGCTTCACAGCATCGATGGCGGCCTTGCGGTATTCCTCCTGAGTCATGGAATCCACACCCTGCACACCCATGGCGCGGGCGATTTCGCGGAACTTCTCACCGGTGTAGGGAGCATTGTACTCCATCACATAGGGAAGCAGCACAGCGTTGGCCACACCGTGGGGGGTGTTGTAGAAAGCGCTCAGGGGGTGAGCCATGCCGTGTACCACGCCGAGACCCACGTTGGAGAAAGCCATACCGGTCATGTACTGGCCCAGAGCCATACCCTCGCGGCCATCGGGGTCATTCTCCACAGCCTTGCGCAGGCTCTTGGCGATGAGTTCCACAGCCTTGATGTTGAGCGTATCAGCCAGTTCCCAGGCAGCCAGGGTGGTGTAACCTTCGATGGCGTGGGTAAGGGCATCCATACCGGTAGCGGCGGTCAGGCCCTTGGGCATGGAGCTCATCATGTCGGGGTCAACTACAGCCACCACGGGGATGTCGTGGGGGTCAACGCACACAAACTTGCGGCGCTTGGCTTCGTCGGTAATCACGTAGTTGATGGTGGTCTCAGCAGCGGTGCCGGCGGGGGTAGCCACAGCGATGACGGGCACGCACTTGTTCTTGGGGGGAGCCAGACCTTCCAGGCTCACCACGTCGGAGAACTCGGGGTTGTTGATGATGATGCCGATAGCCTTGGCGGTATCCTGGGGGGAGCCACCACCGATGGCAATCATGTAGTCAGCGCCGGCAGCCTTGAAAGCAGCCACACCGCCGTTCACCACATCCACGCTGGGATTGGCCTTCACCTTGTCGTAAATCTCGTAAGCGCAACCGGCGGCATCCAGCAGAGTGGTCACCTTGGCCACCACGCCGAACTTCACCAGGTCAGCGTCGGTCACCACCAGAGCCTTGGCAAAGCCACGGCCCTTCACTTCGGTCACGATAGCCTCCACAGCGCCGTGGCCGTGGTAGCTCGTCTCATTCAGAATAAAGCGTTTTGCGGACATGTCGCTACTATACCAGTATATTGGCTCATTGCAATAACAAAAACGCACCCGGCCACATTTTTACGGCAGATACTTGAACGTTCGGTTGCGCATCATCTCAATGGCTTCGGCATAGGGCACCCCGTTGAGATACAGCATGCGGGGCACCGGAGCGGCATCCTTGCGAATGGCTACATCCACCGTGCGGCGGATGCGGGATTCGGGGAAATCCTCCCATTTCTCACCCAGCTCCTGAGTCCAGATACGGCGCGGGTCACCCGTCTTCTCCTCCACATAATAGCGGAAGTCCTTCCAGCGCGGGGAGAAGAAACTCAGCATAATATCCGTACCACGCAAGTAGCGGCCGTCCTCCTGCATCGATGTCCTGTCGATCACCGACAGCCACATGGTATTGCGCATCTCCCCTTCCCCGGCCACATCGGTAGCGGCGCCGATTTTCTCAAAGCGGGTCACGCGGCTGATGCCGTCGGCATCCTTGCGCCAGAACACGGCCACCTCCGGCTCGGAGTGCGGTTTAATCTCCAGTGAATCCTCCATCTCCGGGGCGCGCGCGGGCAACGGATTAGCAACCGGAACTTCTATAAGTTCCCCGGTTTTCTCATCCCTGCGCCATCCTGTGTTCAGTTCATGGCACAACCTCTCACCCCAATGAATAGATTTACCGGCCAGCTCCAGAGTCACCAATTGCTGCGCACTCAGGCTCACATAATCCCCGCGGAACAAATCGCGGGGATCCACGTCGCGGCATTCGATATGAAGCGTAGGCGCGGTAGCCAGCTCGTGGGTGCGGTCCACATAGTTCCACCCCAGCCAGAGCAGCTGAGCCGCCACCACGGCAAACACCCCGTACAAACACTTTTTTGTCTTCATGGTTCTATCGATTAATTATTTTTCCTCCTTGATGGCCTTGACCAGCATGCGGCGCTGCTTCTCCAGCAGCCACACCAGCCCCAGCATGACCAGACCGGCTATTATCAGCACCAGACCGGACCCCGTCAGCGATTCCAGCACATTTGCCACCAGCGCAATACCGGCCAGCAGTATAATAAGCGAACCGTAGTTCAGCCAGGCTATCCGCCTGGCGCGGTGCCCCAGATACATCAGGCCGCCACCCATACCGAAACCGCAGAGCACGCCCAGCAGTTCACTTCCACTGTACATAGTGAGCCCCAGCGGCAGCGGAACCGAAAGCAACAGCACCATGAGCCACCAGCAGCTCCAGGAATATTCCTTCGGCTTCAGCACCGAAAGCAGTATCGGAACCACCACCAGCATCGTCACCACAGGCAGCGCATCCTGCCAGTTTTCCAGATCCGGGTGTATGCACTGGTAGAACAATGGCACCTGCACCATGAACAGGAAGCTGAGCATAGCCGGAATGCTCAGCCAGGTATAACTGCGGCACACGCCTGCCGCGCCGCGCCAGCGCTCCGCCAGCACCCACCACAGCAAAGCCAGCAGAGCAAAGGCAGCCATCATCTCGGAATCATCCTCCAGCCAGGAGTGCAGGCTCAGCCAGCTGCCGTTGTTATCTGCCATAGCCCCCAGCAGTACGGCGCTCGCAACTGCCACCACCAGCAGCAGCACACGCAGACGCACCAGAAACGGCAGCGCCACCACGCCCACGAAAAACAACGCACAGCCCTCCACAAAAGGATTCTGCAGCTGGAACATCTGCCCGTGCAGGGAAATGCAGGCCAGCCACATGCCGCCACCAACAAGACCCAGCCCCTCGGCAATGAGCGGATGCGTCTCCCGCGTGCGCGCCCACGCTATCCAGATACCGAGCAGCAGCGTCATCGCCGTCCCCATCTTCATCAAATCCGGGATTATCTCCCAGTTGGCCGACACCAGCATGATGATGCCGCCCAAAATCAAAAGCCCAGCCAGCGACGACATGCTCCACACCATCCATTGCCGGCCCCGGTTGCCATTCAGATGAAAATGCTCTGCAATCGCCACCGCCTGCTCTGCCGATATCAGACCGGCCGTCTGCAATCGCTCAATATCTTTACGTTTCATAGAAATCTGGTGATAATCTTCACCGCCATTCTAGCATTTTTAGCACCCGATGCAATATTTTTTTCAAAAAAGGCTTGCAATGCACCAGCTCTATCTGTATAATGCGCCCGTCCTCCTTCCGGAGCGACACGGTAAAACCGACGGAGCGGTAGCTCAGTTTGGTTAGAGCGCAGCCCTGTCACGGCTGAGGTCGCGGGTTCGAGCCCCGTCCGCTTCGTTTTACACGAAAAAAGGCACTCCAATCGGAGTGCCTTTTTTCGTGTAACTTCGCGCCGGATCTCTCACACCCGCCACCTCGTCAAGTGACCATGGTTCACCATGCTGCACGGATGAGGCTGGAAAGCACAGTGTGCTTTCCAGCCCCCGGCCTGCCCAGACACCTCTGGGCAGGTTTACCCCTCGCCCCTTGCGCCAGCAAGGGGCGAGGGGGCGGACGCGGGTTCTTTTCACCCCGAAAAGTGGTGAAACATGCACCTCTTCCCAGCACTCCAATCGGAGTGCCTTTTTTCGTGTAACTTTGCGCCGGGCCTCTCACACCCGCACCCTCGTCAAGTGACCATGGTTCACCATGATTTACGGGACTGAAGTCCCGTGCTCCGATTTATCATCTAACAGCTTGACTTTTCAGTCCAGAATCCCTAACATATCACCAGTTATGGCACGGCAGCGCAAACACCCGGTTTCTGAATGGTTTTTCGGCATTCTTTTCACCCTCGTCGGGCTGGGGATAGTGATTTTCGGCGTATATCTGATGCGTCAGGACGAAGCACTCGAAACGCGGGGCCTCACGACAGAGGCAAAGATTATCCGCGTGGAATCAGAAACCAGCTCCCGTTCAACAAAACGCGGAAGAAGACGTTCCAGCACCGTTTACCGCCCCATTGTCCGGTTCACGGATGCGGCGGGCACAATGCACGAAGGCACCAGTATCCTTGCCTGCAAGGAACACAAATACCTGCAGCCCGGGAGCCATGTCACCATCACCTACCTGCCGGAAAATCCTGATGAAGTGTTGCTCGCCGGCGATTCCCGCGAAGATTCAAACTTCATAATGATGCTCTTAGGCGGCATCTTCGCCGCAGTAGGCGGAGGAATCACCATACGCTGCGCCAGAAAATAATTTTCCGCACCATGTCCCATCCCCTCATACGCCCCGTCCGCAGGAAAACCCACGACCCGCTTTTCGGGGGTCATGCCATGGGTATCATCTTCATCTGTGTGGGACTACTGCTGATAGGAGTGAATTTCTACAACCAGAGCCAGCACCAGCATCTGCTGGACACAGGAATCAAGACAGAAGCCACCGTGGTCAGAGTCATTGAAGATGATTCCCGTAGCCGCAGAAGGAGCCACACCCATTACTACCCGGTGGTCCGATTCACCGATACCGCCGGCCAGGAACAAATTATCGAGATGACCATCAGCGCAGGCCCCGGATTAAAGAAAGGAGATTCCCTGAGCATCGTCTACGCCCCAGGCAATCCGGAGAAAATGGACCTGGTACACCCGCAGCACACCAGCGGCACCCTCGTTCTGGCTATCGTGGGCGGCATCTGCACCCTCGTGGGGCTGGGCATCATCGGTGCCAATATCCACCAGAGCCGGAAAGCCTGACAGCGCGCCTAAAAAAGGCTTGCTTTTCGTACACGCGTGCATTATAGTCGCGCGCGACATGTCCGAACGTAAGAATCCGTATCCTTTTGACGTCTTTGAACCCAAGTGGCAGGCCACCTGGGACGCAGAGAAAACATTCAAGGTGCTCAACCCCGGCCAGGAGGGATTTGATGCCAGCAAGCCCAAGTGCTATATCCTGGATATGTTCCCCTACCCCAG
>JAZRBC010000076.1:0-3920 GCA_045634905.1 Akkermansia sp. | reverse complement strand
ATTCTGCGCCGCGCCGGGGCGAAATTGAAGTTGTAGAAAACGCAGAAAGGGCAGCCGCAGCTGCCCTTTCCTGTATACGGGAGTGTGAAAAAATCAGTCCACGTTGTCGAAGATTTCCTCCGGCTTGAAGAAACGCTTGATTTCCACCTCGGCGCTCTCGGGGGAGTCGGAAGCGTGGCAGATGTTGAGCATGCTGTTGGTGCCGTAATCGCCGCGGATGGTGCCCTTGTCGGCCTTCATGGAGTTGGTGGGCCCCAGAATGCTGCGCACGCGGGTGATGACGCCGGGGCCGGAAAGCACCAGAGCCACTACCGGGCTGGTCTGCATGAAGTAGGAAAGGGTGGGGAACAGGGGCTTGTCATCGATAACCAGGTCAATGATGTGCGCATAGTGTTCGCGCAGGATGGCATCATCCAGCTGCATCATCTTCATGCCGCGCAGGCGGAACCCTTCGCCCAGCAGGCGCTGCAGGATGATACCGGAAAGATTCTTGCGGACGCAGTCCGGCTTGAAAAGAATGAGTGTTTTTTCGTCGCGATCCATAATGATGTCAAATGGTGTGTTCCTTTTTACATACGCCAGCGGGGGCGTTCTGTCAAGGAAAAAGCCCACCGCTTACATGATTTCGCATTGCACTGGCAGGGCAGAGAGAGTATACTTCCCACCAGCAAGATATGAACCTTACCCTCCGATACACACCGATTCCCGCTTCGTTCTACCAGTCCCGCCGCGACCAGCTGGCTGCTCAGCTTCCCATGGGGACTCTGGTTATTGTGCATGCGAACGATATCTACCCCACCAATGCGGATGGCACGCTGGCGCACCATCAGAATGCCAACCTGTTCTACCTCACCGGCATTGACCAGGAGGAGACCGTGCTCCTTATGCGCATCGGGGAGAACGGCGAGCACGATGATACGCTGCTGCTGCGCGAGACGAATGAGAAAATCGTCATCTGGGAAGGAGCCCGCCTCACCCAGGAGGATGCCACTGCTCTGAGTGGTGTTGAGGATGTGCGCTGGACGGATGCCTACCATGCCTTGCTGGCTGAGTGGGTGCCTGCGGCTTCCTCCCTGTGGCTGGAGAAAGATAACCATCCCCGCCGATATACTTACGTGCAGACCCGCAACGAGCGCATGGCGGCGGCTCTTTGTGCTTCGTACCCGGATGTGAAGGTCGAGAGCCTGTATCCGCTGCTGGCGGCGATGCGGCTGGTGAAGACTGAGGAGGAAATGGTTCAGCAGCGCCGTGCCTGCCAGATTACCGGCGAGGGCTTTGTGGAGCTTCTGCCTCAGATTCACCCCGGCATGGGAGAGTGGGAGATTGAGGCCGCCCTGAGCGCCGCCTACATCCGCCGCCGCGCCCGCAAGTTCTCGTTCCTGCCCATTATTGCCAGCGGGGCAGATACCTGTGTGCTTCACTACATCTCGAACCACAAGGAAGTGCAGGATGGCGACCTCATTCTGCTCGATATCGGTGCTGAATACGGTGGTTACGCGGGCGATATGACCCGCACCGTGCCCGCCAATGGTAAGTTCACTCCCCGCCAGCGTGCAGTGTATGAGGCTGTGCTGCGCGTGCAGCGCTATGCCATGAGCATCATGCGCCCCGGTCTGGAGAAAATGGAATATGAGCGCCTGGTGCGCGTGAATATGGCTGCTGAGCTGGTGCAGCTCGGCCTGCTGACCAAGGAAGAGGTGGATGCCCAGCCTGAAAATCCCCTCTGTGTGCGCAAGTACTACATGCACGGCACGTCTCACTCCCTCGGTATCGATGTGCATGATGTAGGCTCTGATACTAAGTATTTTGCTGTTGGTCAGGTTTGGACGGTTGAACCCGGTATCTACATTCCTGCCGAATCCATCGGTATCCGTCTGGAGACGGATGTGCTCATCACGGAGACTGGTGTGGAAGACCTTATCCCCGGCGCTCCCATCAATCCGGATGATATCGAAGCCGCTATGGCTGCCGGTCGCTGATTGACAGTCCGGAGAAAGTATAAACAACGAAAAAAGGTTGCAACTTAAACGGTTGCAACCTTTTTATTGAACGGATGGGGTGGGATTATTAGATATTGATATTCAATCTGTGCGTTTGTTTCTGTACACTAAAAGTGTACACTAGGCCTGCGGGGCTTTTTCGGGGATTTCCAGGGGGGCGGTGGTTAGGAGTTCGGGGTGGTCGCGCAGGATGCCCAGGAGGAGCAGCAGGGGCTTGCCGGGGGCGGTGGTGCCGGTTTCCCACTTGCCGAGGCTTTCGCGGGTGCAGCCCAGGATGGCTGCAAATTGCGGCTGGGTCAGCCCCAGGGAGATGCGCAGGGCGGCGATGGGGCTTTCGGCGTTGGCGGTGATGTGCGGGCGATGTGCTTTTCTTGCCATGGGGGTATGGTAGCAGACTTTTGGGAGTTTAGCAATAAAAAAAGTGAAATATATTCACGAAATAGCTTGACTTTTTGGGCGTGTTTGTGTATAATCTCCTTGCCGTCAAGGCCTAACAGGCGGCGTAAATAAAAAATGAATAAAGCAATATTGAAAATAATGGTGGTTCACCCCTGGGTGATTGAGCTGATGGTTCTCCTGATGGATGTGATGCTGAGGCTCGAATGATGAAACTGCCACCTGCCCCGGGAAACCGGGGCAGGGAATGCGGGGAGTGGCAAAATAAGTGTTGACTCTCTGCTGGGGTTGTTTATAATAACGGCGTTATTGCTTTATTCATATAACGATTTGCGACCGCTCCCGATTAGGCCCGGGGGCGGTCGCGCTTTTTGGTGGTCTGGGGGCTGTGGGGCTGTTGGGTGGGTCAGAATTCGGGGTCGGGGTCGGGGTCGCGGCCGAGGGCTTCGGCTAGGGTGGTGGCGGCGGTGTCGCTTAGTTCGCGGGTGGGTTCTGAGAGGATGGTGAATTGGTAGAGGGAGGATGCGGAGTCGCGCCGGGAGCCGATGCTGAAGCGGCGGCCGCGGTTGTCGGTGAGTTCGCGGCCTTTCATGCCGCGCATGGCCTGGCCGAGGTTGTCGCGTTTGTTGTTGCCGTAGGGGACGATGATTTCGATTTTGTGCATGCGGGTGGCGATGTCTTCGAGGTCGGCGACGCGGAATTTCTGCCAGGCGCCGCGGTGGGGTTGGCCGTAGGGCGGGGTGATGCTGTCGGCCATGGTGATGAGGACTTCCTGGAGGGCGCGGCCTGCGGTGTCGCCGGAGTCGAGGTCGACGAGGCGGGGGCCGTAGGGGTTGGCGAAGCCGGCGTGGATGGTGATGTTGGCGGCGAGGTCGACGTATTGGGCGAAGGCGCCGCCGGCGGCTTTTTCGATGTAGCGGGGGCAGCCTGCTTGCTGCCAGTGGTGGGTGAGGCTCCAGAGGCAGGCGAGGAAGGTGCTGCGGATGTCTGGCTGGGTGAGCATTTCTTCTGTGAGGATGCCGCGGAAGGTGCGCTGGGTGGAGTCTGAGGCGTAGAAGAGGTCGATGGGGAGGCTGCGGCGCTGGAGGTCGGGGGTGACTTTGAGGCCGTTGCCGGTGGCGAAGAATTGCATGCGCATTTCTTTGGTGAAGGTGGTCTGGGAGTGGAGGATGCGGTCGCGGATGCGGCTGGAGGTGATGAAGCGGTTGAGGGTGGGGCTTTTGAGGGATTTTACGTCGTCGAGCCAGCAGAAGCGGGCGCCGGTGAGGAGGAGGGAGTTGAGGGTCTGGCGGAATTCTTTGTCGTCGTCCTGGTAGTTGTCGGCTTCGATGTCGCCGTGGATGGGGGTGAGCATGCAGCGGGTGAGGAAGGATTTGCCGGTGCCGGCCTGGTTGGCGACGATGAGGATGAGGGGGAAGGTGTTGATGCAGTGGTGGAGGTATTGGCCGAGCATGGCGCAGATGACGGCGCCGAGGCTGCGGCTTTGGAGGGGGTGGATGGCTTCGTCGCCTTCGAAGCCGCCGT
>JAZRBC010000075.1:0-6739 GCA_045634905.1 Akkermansia sp. | reverse complement strand
CCACCAGCGTGGAAGTGCTGACCAACGGCAGCACGGTAACGCTGAACGGTCGCATGACCATTCCCGAGCCGACCACGGCTACGCTGAGCCTGCTGGCGCTCGTGGGTCTCGCCGCCCGCCGCCGCCGCAAGTAAGGCCAGCGCCAAGGGGAGGTGATTCCTCCCACGGCCGAATGAGAAATCCTCACCCGCGTGTCCGTTCCCCACGGACACGCCGGTTTTCTTTGCAAGCGCGGAAAATTGGAATTTGGCGGCATGAACTTCATCGGAGCACGGGACTTCAGTCCCGATTAAACTCTCCGTGATTTACGGGACTGAAGCCCTGTGCTCCGAAAACAACTTCCAATTTATCGAACTGCGTTATCATTTCCGGACTATTTAGAAGTCCCCAATCGTAAATCCCCGTGTCCCAAATCTTTGGGACACGCGGGTGCCGGGAATGGGCCCGGTTGGAAAAAAAGCGTGACTTTTGGATTCTAAACGGTATAATAACCACGACCAATATACTCCCGAATTATGAAATACCAGGGACTTTACACAGCAATTGTTACCCCTTTCAAGAATGGTGCGGTGGATTATGATGCCTACAAGGCATTGATTGAAGCTCAGATTGCCGGCGGAGTGGACGGTATTGTGCCCATGGGCACGACCGGTGAATCCCCCACGGTGAGCACCGAAGAACACCTCGAAATCATCCGCAAGTGCGTGGAGTTCGTGGCTGGCCGCTGCCAGGTGATTGCCGGCACGGGCGCGAACTGCACTGCCGAAGCCATTGAACTGACCAAGGCTGCCGCCGCCATGGGTGTGGACGGCACGCTGCAGGTGTGTCCCTACTACAACAAGCCCAGCCAGGAGGGCGTGTACCAGCATTTCAAGGCGATTGCGGAGGCGACTGACCTGCCCATCATGCTGTACAGCATTCCCGGCCGCAGCGGTATTGAGATTGCGGTGGAGACAGTGGCCCGTCTGGCGGCAGATTGCCCCACCATCGTGGCTATCAAGGAGGCCGGTGGCAGTGTGGAGCGTGTGAACCAGCTGGTGCAGGCGCTGCCCGCGGATTTCGCGGTGCTGAGCGGAGACGACGGCCTGACGGTGCCTTTCATTTCCTGCGGTGCGGTGGGTCTGGTTTCCGTGACCTCGAACGTGGCTCCCGCAGAGATGAAGGAGCTGGTGGACGCTGCCATGAGTGGCAACGGCAGGAAGGCGCTGGAGCTGCAGAAGAAGTATTACCCGCTGATGAAGGGGCTCATGTCGCTGGATGTGAACCCGGTGCCTGCCAAGGCTGCGCTGGCGCTCCGCGGCCAGATTGGCTGGGAGATACGCCTGCCGCTGGTGCCGCTGGCGGAGGAGAAGCACGGCAAGCTGGCCGATCTGCTGAAGAGCTTTAACCTGCTGTGATTCTGTTATGCTGAAGATTCTTGTTACCGGTATTTCCGGCCGCATGGGCCAGGCGGTGAAGCAGGCGGTGGAGCTGAACGACGGCACGGAAATGGCCGCCACGCACGATGTGGGCCAGGATATTGCCGCTGCGATGAGCGCTGCGGACTGCGCCATTGATTTCTCCTTCCACGGTTTCACTCCGGAGCTGCTGGCCACTGCAGTGGCCCAGGGCAAGCCGCTGGTCATCGGCACCACGGGGCACACCGATGAGGAGCGCGCCGCCATTGCCGAGGCCGCGAAGCAGATTCCCATTGTGTTCGCCTCGAACTACTCCGTGGGCGTGAACACGCTGTTCTGGCTCACCCGCAAGGCTACGCAGATTCTCAAGGATTACGATATCGAAATCATCGAGATGCACCACCACCACAAGCTGGATGCCCCCAGCGGCACGGCCCGCACCCTGGCCGAGGTGGTGTGCGAGGAAACCGGCATGGATTACAACACGGACGTGATGCACGGCCGCGAGGGTCTGGTGGGTGCCCGCCCCCAGCGCCAGATCGGCATGCACTCCATGCGCGGCGGCGATGTGGTGGGCGACCACACGGTGATGTACGCCACGGATGGCGAGCGCGTGGAGCTCACGCACAAGGCCTCCAGCCGCATGACCTTTGCCGGTGGCGCGGTGCGCGCTGCGCTCTGGCTGGCAGAGAAGCCCGCCGGGCTCTACAACATGCAGGACGTGCTCGGGTTCACCGATTGATTGCCCATGGGCACCTCCCCCACCCTGCGCCGCTGTGTCTTTTCCCTGGGTTCCAACCTGGGGGACCGGCTGGCTATGCTGGAATGCGCCTGCGATTACCTGGCCGATGCCTTTGGCGGGTTGCGGCTCTCGCAGGTGTATGAGACGGAGCCTGTGGGCTGCCCCGCGGGCTCTCCCAGCTACCTGAATGCCTGCGTGGAGGTGGAAACCGATATGCCCGCCGGGGAGATTCTGGAGCTCTGCCTGAAGATTGAGGCGGAGCTGGGGCGCACCCGCAGCGGGGTGTACGGCGAGCCCCGCCCCTGCGATATTGACCTCATCTGCTGCGGTGGCGAAACTGCCGCCACCCCGCAGCTTACCCTGCCCCACCCGCGGGCGCACCTGCGCGAGTTTGTGCTGCGCCCGCTCTGCGACCTGGCCCCGCAGCTGGTGCTGCCGGGCCAGACGCTGACCGCTGCCTGCCTGCTCGAACAGCTGCCGGCCGGCCCCGCGGTGACCCCTTATCCCCTTTGATTTTTTTCACTACCACCCGATATGACTCCATCTGAAAAGATTGCCGCCATAACGGCTAAAATGGGCAAGGAGCCCATTTCGCAGCTCACCGCCTATGATTACCCCACCGCCCGCATGCTGGATGAAGCCGGGATTGATATGATTCTGGTGGGCGATTCGCTGGGCATGACCATGCTGGGCTACCCGGATACCACGCATGTGACCATGGCTCACATGCTGCACCACGGCGAGTGCGTAGCCCGCGCCGCTGAGAAAGCGCTGGTGGTGCTGGATATGCCGATTCACAGCTTCGATACGCCCGAACAGGCAGTAGAGAACGCCCGCAGGCTCATGGCCACCGGGGTGGATGCCGTGAAACTGGAGGGTGGTGCCGCCAAGGAAGCCGAAATCCGCGCCATTGTGCAGGCGGGTATTCCGGTGCAGGCGCACATTGGCCTGCTGCCCCAGAAGGTGAAGGAAGAAGGCGGCTACAAGATGAAGGGAAAAACCGACAGCGAGGCCGAGGCCCTGATGGCAGACCTGCAGGCGGTGGTGCGCGCGGGGGCGTTCTCCGTGGTCATCGAGTGCACGCGCCACAGCGTGGCGGCGGCGCTCACGGCGGCCAGCCCCATACCGACCATCGGCATAGGCAGCGGCCACGGCACCTGCCACGGCGAGGTGAGCGTGTTCCACGACCTGGTGGGCGGGTTCCCCTGGTTCATCCCCAGCTTTGTGCAGCCCCGGGCCAATATCTCCGCCGAAATCACCCGCGCCGTGACCGAGTGGCGCAATGAATTGAAAATAGGAAACTTCTAAAAAGTCCGAAAATTACAACGCAGCGCGAGGAATTGAAATTTGCAGAGTAGTTTGCGGAGCGTCAGCGTAGCGGAATTTTGAGCCCGTCAGGGCGGCAGAATCATAGCCCGGGGCGTAAGCCCCGGGTATGGGATAAAAATATACCAGAGCCCCGAGCGTAGCGAGTGGGCGGCAGAAGTCGGCGCAGCATCATAAGCCGTGGCCTCCCTGCCACCCCTCCACGTTGGTCGGGGTTCCAGTTATTTTTTTATTCCAAACCCAGCGTTCCGCCGCGTTGCGGCTCCACGCTGGGCTAATGATATACCGCCCTACGGGCTCAAATTTCCGCTCGCCGTTGGCTCGCCAAAGCCAATTTATCGAGATACGCTGACTTTTTAGAAGTTCCCGAAAGTAAATAAGCAATAGTTGTAAATACAGGCGGGCGAATGCCCGCGGAATTTAACACATTCAAAATTCTACTTTCTACATTCAAAATCCCAACTCAGCGGGGCAGCTTATCTGCCGCCAGGGCTCGCTGCTCGAACCAGCGGGCTTTCTGTTCACTGGGGGGCAACTGCAGAGCCCCCAGAGTCCCTGCCCTGTAGGCAGCGGCCAGCGCGGCACAGGCGGCGGGCTGACCGGCAAGAGCGCTGCGGTGCAAACCGAGCGCCGCGGCGTAGTCCTGCGCAAAAGCCGCCAGTGGGCGCAGCGGGTTCTGCTCCTGCAGCCAGGCCAGCAGAAGCACGCGGGAAAGCTCGGCATCCGCCTGCAGCATGGCCTCCTGCCACGAGTCTGCCGCGGGAGATGCAGCAGGCGCTGCACCCGAGCTCGCGGCCTGCCAGGCGCGCGACATCTCGGCGGGGTCCAGCGTGAGCGGTGCGGAGTCATCCAGCAGCGAGGCCTGAGCCAGAGGAAGAGCCGCCAGAAGCAGGGGGAGGACCAGGGGCTTCATCACTTGCGGGTGGACGAGCGGCGGGAGAAATGGTGGGTCATGACGGTCCAGAGCTCCTGCATGTTCACTTCTTCAAAATAGGGCTGCTTCATCATCTCCCACATGATGGCGCTCACGCGGTTCTGCGCCTTGGCCAGTGCCTCCAGCTGAGCATCGTTGCCATGCAGCAGCGGCTTGAGCAGCGAGAACTTGTGCATGAGCTTTGCTTTCACCGACTTGGCGCTGCTGGTATCTGTCACCGTCTGGAGCATGGTCTCCGCCTCGGTCAGGGCCTTGATTTCGCGGGTGTAGGCCGGGTCGAGACCGGCATAGGCGGCATCATCCCCCTTGGCAGCAGCGGCAGGCACAGGGGCAAGGACAGCCAGCCCGAGGGCGGCAATGGCAGGAAGTAGAATACGACGCATGGTGAACAGGATTATCTGATGGGAGGATAACACAGCCACCCCGCGGTGTCACGCTCATTTTTTCCGGGTGCCGAGAATTAACAAAGTTTCGTTTAATGGGTAAAGCCATGCTTTCCTTTATCGGAGCACGGGACTTCAGTCCCGACGGTTTAAGGGGTGGCCGGGACAATGACAGAACGCAGTCTTGCCGCGCTGCAGGCGGAGGTGGATAATGCGGTATAGATGAGCTCCCCACGCACAGAGAAGGAACAGGCCTGGCTGCTGCTGCAGCTCTGGGGGCTGGATACCCCGGCCACGGCGCTGTGCTGGGCGGTGGCCTGCGCCGCGCTGATGCAGATTACCATGATAACGGCCGGCCCCATGCTGCTGGTGGCAGCGGGGGTGTGGTGCGGCTTGATGAGCTGCCGGCTGGTGGCGGCCATCAAATCCCCGAAGGCCTGGCAGGCGGCGTTCTACCGGAGTAATCTGGCGCTGATTGTGGTGCTGTTGTTCAGCGTGGGAATGGCGACGCTGTGGATGCTCTTTTTCCAGGTGGGCCGGAGTGTGCTGGATTACGCCATCATCCCCACGGGGCTTCTGCTGGTGGCGCGCCTGTGCCGTGCCGCGGCGCTGCAGCAGACCCGGCTGCTGCTGCAAAGCCTGGCTTTTGCGATGTTCTGCGCCCTGCCTGCCTTTTATTTCAGCTTTACCCTGACACCGCTGCATATGGTGACCACAGCACCGGTGTGGTACATGGGGCTGCTTTTCTACCTGTGGGCCCGCGAACGGCAGGCGATACGCGAGGGCAGGAGTGATGCGGCCTCGGCCTTCTTCAATGTGGGGGCGCTGATTGTGCTGCTGGCTTCGGCGCTGATAGCGAGTGTGACTGCGCCGATGTTCGAGCGCACGCTCTGCATCACCGTAGCCATAGGCACCGGATGCCTGCAGGGATTTTCTCGGATGGTTCCCCGGCTGCCCGCGGCGGTGGCGCTGTCGCTCAGCTGGCTGACCATGGCGCTCCCCGCCCTGCTGGGTATCATCCTTTACGCGCCAAGCGCATGGTGAGTACAGGTGGGGGTAAATGAGCGCTTATATCACTGAGCCCGGCTCTGCCGGGCTCAATTTCGACCGCCAACGGCGGATTTAGATGCCGTCTCCGGCGGCAATTTCGACCACACCGGAACGGCGTGGATTTCGATGCCCGCCCCTGGCGGGCAATGAAAGAATAGCATCGAAATCCGCCTGCGGCGGTCGAAATTGCCACTGACGTGGCATCGAAATCTTCGCTTTGCTCAGTCTAAATTGAGTGCCGCTCATGCGGCACTCAGTGAAATAAATACTCACATTCCCAGCCCGGCGGCCAGATTGGCAGCCACGGTGCGGAATGCAGCAGAAACCGGGTTGGTGGCCGGGTCTTCGAGCGCCACAGGGGAGCCTTCATCGCTGCTGGCGCGGGTCCGGGGGTCCAGCGGCAGCTTGCCCAGCAACGGCACGCCCAGGCGGGCGGCTTCGCGCTCGCCACCGCCCTCGCCGAAGATGTGGTACACCTGGTTATCGCTGGGGCAATGGAAGTAGCTCATGTTCTCCACAATGCCGAGGATGGGGGTATTCACACGCTGGAAAAGCCCCACGGCCTTGCGGGCATCGATAAGGGCGACTTCCTGCGGGGTGGTGACCACCACTGCACCGGCCAGGGTGACGGTCTGCACGATGGTGAGCTGGATATCGCCCGTGCCGGGAGGCATATCGAGGATGAGGAAATCGAGGCCGCCCCACTCTACATCCCGCAGGAACTGCTGCACGTAGCGTGTGGCCAGCGGGCCACGCACCGCCAGCGGGGTGTCGCCATCCACCAGCAGAGCCATGGAGAGAAGCTTCACGCCGTGGGCTTCCACGGGGAGGAACTGTTCCTTGTCGCTGCAGCCGGGACGCTCGGTGGTGCCGAACATGAGCGACATGGACGGGCCGTACAAATCCA
>JAZRBC010000074.1:0-9041 GCA_045634905.1 Akkermansia sp. | reverse complement strand
CACCTTCACCAGGTACTGCGGGAAAGCGCCGCTTTCGGAGCGGTGGCGGAGCAGGTCCTTGAAGTCACCACCGTGCTGGGCCACGCTGCCGTCATACTTCTGGACGTTGATGAGTGTCTCCAGAATAGCCATGAGGGAATCAGCATCGAACTCACGACTCTTGTCGGGAGTGCGCAGTGTCACATCGCCGGCGCCCAGGCAGATGAGCTTGCGGTTCAGGGATACCTCATCCTGCACATACTGCTCCACCTTGCGGTGAATCACACGGTACAGCGGCGGCTGGGCAATGTAGAGATACCCGGCGCGCACCAGCTGCGGCATATGGCGGCAGAACAGGGTGAGCAGCAGCGTGCAGATGTGGGAGCCGTCCACGTCAGCATCAGCCATGAGAATAATCTTGTGGTAGCGCACCTTGTTCAGATCGAAGGAGCCCTCACCCTCGCCATCGCCGATACCGGCACCGATGGCGGTGATGATGTTCTGAATCGTCTCGCTGCCCAGAGCCTTGTCCAGGCGAGCCTTCTCCACGTTCAGAATCTTGCCGCGCAGCGGCAGAATGGCCTGCGTGCGGCGGTCGCGGCCCATCTTGGCGGAACCACCTGCGGAGTCGCCCTCCACAATGAACAGCTCGCTGAGCTTCGGGTCGCGGCAGGAGCAGTCAGCCAGCTTGCCGGGCAGACCACCGCCCACGGTCATCGCGCTCTTGCGCACGCTTTCACGGGCCTTGCGGGCAGCCTCACGGGCGCGAGAAGCGATAAGGCAGCGGTCGATGATGGTCCTGGCCACCTGGGGATTCTCCTCGAAGTATTCCTTCAGTTCCTCATACACCACACTGCTCACCACACCTTCAATTTCGGTATTCACGAGCTTGTCCTTCGTCTGGGAGGAGAAGCGAGGGTTGGGCATCTTCACCGAGATGACAGCCACCAGACCTTCGCGCACGTCGTCGCCATTCAGGCTGGGGTCCTTATCCTTGAGCAGATTGTTGCTCTTGGCGTAGTTGTTGATGGCACGGGTCAGCGAGCTGCGGAAACCGGAAAGGTGCGTACCGCCGTCGGCATTGAAAATGGAGTTGGCGTAGCACTGAATCTGGTAGCGGTCGCTGTCGTTGTACTGCATCACCACGTCCACAATCACGTCGTCCTCCATGGTCTTGCCATCGTACTCCACCTCGATGTGGCGCACGCCGCTCATGGCAATAGGCTCGGCCGTGATAAGCGTCTTGTTCTCACCCAGCTGCTTCACGAACTCGCGGATACCATCCGCATAGTAGAATGTCTCGCTGCGCTCCTGGCCGCTGCGCTCGTCCACCAGTTCGATGACGAGGCCGGGGTTCAGGAAGGCGAGCTCACGCAAGCGGCGAGCCAGCAGGTCAAACTTGAACTCCACCGTATCGGTGAAGATGGTCGGGTCAGGCAGGAAGGTGATGGCGGTACCGGTCTGGCTGTCCGGGCAGGTACCCACCACGTGCAGCTTCTCGGTGGTGCGACCGCGCTCGAAGGTAATGACATGGCGCTTGCCGTCGCGGCGCACTTCTGCCTTGAAGAAGTCGGAGAGCGCATTCACGCACTTGGCACCCACACCGTGCAAACCGCCGGAGTACTTGTAGGCACCCTGGCCGAACTTACCGCCGGCATGCAGGTTTGTGAGCACCAGCTCCACGGCGGGAATACCGAACTTCGGGTGAATATCCACCGGGATACCACGGCCATTGTCAATCACGGAAATGGTACCGCCCTCGTGAATCTGGATGATGATTTTGCTGCAGTATCCGGCCAGGTGCTCGTCGATGGAGTTATCGAGCACTTCGAACACACAGTGATGCAAACCACGTTCGTCCGGGTCACCGATGTACATACCCGGACGCTTACGCACGGCTTCGAGACCCTCCAGCTTATCAATCTGGGCGGCGCCGTACTCCTGCTGGGCCCCGGTCGAAAGCTTTTCAGCATCCTCCGGGGGCGTTACGTTATCACTCATAAGTGCCGGCCATTATACGCGCGTACGCGCGCGCCACAATAATATAGTATGTCATTTTATCAGAATTCGCGTCACACGGCTCTGTAACGCGCCTGCACCTGTTTCCGGGAATACCCGCCAATTCAATCACAAGACACATTACAAGCCTATTCTGTGGCATTTTTATATAATTCCTTCATTTTCATGAATCCTTTGCATGCCCTAAAAAATACTTGCAATGACAGGGCGGATGTTATAACCTCATCACCACTTCTACGCACAGTCAGGAACAACATGAAACACGTTCACTTTCTCGGAATTTGTGGCACCGCCATGGGTGCAGTCGCATCAGCCATGGCACGTCAGGGCTACGTGGTAACCGGCACAGATGCCAATGTTTACCCGCCCATGTCCACCTTCCTCGAGAATGAGGGTATTCAGATTTTCCAGGGCTACAATCCCGCCAATATCCCTGACGACACCGACCTCGTAGTCATCGGCAATGCCATGAGCCGCGGCAATATCGAAGTGGAAGCAGTGCTGGAGCGTCGCCTGCGCTACATGAGCCTGCCGGAGACCATGAAGGAATTTTTCCTCTGGGGCAAGCGAAATCTGGTGGTGACCGGCACCCACGGCAAGACCACCACCTCATCCATGCTGACCTGGATGCTGGAAGCCAATGGCAAGGAGCCCAGCTTCATGATTGGCGGCATTGCCCGCAACCTTGGGCGCGGCGGCCGCTTCACCGATTCCGAGTTCTGCGTACTCGAGGGCGATGAGTACGACACATCATTCTTCGACAAACGCTCCAAGTTCCTCCACTACCTGCCCGAGGTGGTCATCATCAACAACATTGAGATGGACCACGCCGATATCTACGCCAATGTGGAGGAAATCAAGCTCTCATTCAAGCGTCTGCTGCGCGCTGTGCCCCGCAACGGCATCGTGTTCATCAACGCCGACTGCCCGAACTGCGCCGATGTGCGCGCCTGCGCTGCCACCGAACTGCGCATGGTGAAACTTGTAAGCGTGGGCATGGCCGAGGATGCCGACATCCGTATCACTGACCTGGAGCACCGCACAGATGGCTGCAGCTTCTCCCTCATCTGCAAACAGGCAGAGGAGGAGAATGCCACCCCCTTCCCGCTCTGCGGTGAACGTTTCAACGTTCCCATGATTGGTGATTTCAACGTGCGCAATGCCGCCATGGCCTCCTGCGCCGCTGCGTTCGCTGGTCTCACAGCCGATGAGATTCGCGCCGCGCTGAGCAGCTTCGAAGGCGTGGCACGCCGGCAGGAAGTGCGAGGCACAGTGAACGGCGTGACCGTGGTGGATGACTTTGCCCACCACCCCACTGCCATCCGCCAGGCCATAGCCGGTCTTCGCCAGCGTTTCCCGAAGAGTCGCCTGTGGGTGCTCTTTGAACCGCGCAGCAACACCACCATCCGCAATCTGTTCCAGACCGAGCTGGCCGAAGCACTGGCAGAGGCCGACTACACCGTTATCTCTCCCATCGAGAACAACAAGCGTCTGGCTCCCGAGCAACGCCTCGACCAGGAAAGGCTGCAGGCAGATATCCAGGCCGCCGGCACAGATTGTTACGTGGGCAGAAATGTGGATGACATCGTGGCCTACGTGGTCACCCATGTGCACCCGAACGATGTGCTGCTCGTCATGAGCAACGGCGGGTTCGGAGGCATCCACAACAAGCTCCTCATCGGTCTTGCGCAATAAGCTCACAGCCGCTGCAGCAGCAGTTCTGCTGTGTTCCTCCTGCACCGTAGTCAACACAGGTGGGTTCTTAGACACTATCGGCCATGAGCGGCCGGAAGTGGTGCAGTCTCCAGACCAGAAAATCCCCTGGCAGTGGGAGAACAGCCGATTTGAAACATGGCGCAAGGGTAAGCTGTACTACGTCAGGCTCCCGGTAGTCTACACCCGGAAACATGAGTTCCTGCTTCTGGATTTCAACATCATGCCCTGGATGCGCCACCGCGATTGGGAATACCCGGAATACGACCGGCAGCAGCACCTGGAATGGCTCCGCAACCAGCAGCATGAAATATTCTATGCTGAACTGACTGCCGCGCAGGTCTACGATTGCGGCGTGGCCTACAAGTTCAGCCCGGAAGAACGGCCGCTCTACCATCCATTCCGCCTGTTGCGGGCGGATGAAGTGGATTTAACCGGTGCCTTCCGAGAAAAAGACACCTACATTTTCCACCCCGATTCCCTGGTGCGCCGCCACCTGAACGACCGCCGCAGCCTGAGCAACCAGATTCGCAGACCGCTCACCTGGGCACTGCGGGTGGTTGATATTCCACTCTCCATAGGCGCCTCTGCTATCGGGCTCTGTGGCGAAGTTCTCTGGCTGCCCGTCACTGCGCTTTCCGATTGATTTTCACCACGGACTGTGCTACATTGGCGGCATGAAGCATTTTCTTTTCCTTCTTATCGCTCTGCTGGGTCTGTTGCCGGTACAAGGCAAAACGGATGTAGGGCAGGTACTGGGTGGCCTGCTGCAACTGGGCGGCCAGGTACTGGAAGAACAGACATCCGCCCAGCAGGCGGGCAAGACACCCGACGAACAAGCTGCTCTGAGCATCAGCGGTATCACTGACCAGTTGCTCAAAAGCTACAAGGAGGAAGGTCGCCGGTATGCAAAAGAAGTTGGCGATATCGTCACCCAGCATATTCTGGAGGCTGAAAAGCTCAAAGAAACGATTGATTCCGTGCGAATCCTCTGCTGGGTGGTCATCCTCTACCTGACGGTGGTCACCATCATCGTCCTCATCATGCTACTGCGCCTGCGGGTGCTCTATTCCCGGCTCATGAACAAGTTGAATGAACGGTGATTTCTCACCCCTGCACTCCCATGAGGCGGCGGCGGTTTGCTTCTTCTTCGCGGGCCACGTGCTCCTCGGTGGCACCAAGGGTTCGCAACATGTGACTACTCATGGCCAGTGCTACCTCTGCCTCGCCGGCAAAGGCGTGAGCATCGCCGGATTTGGCCACGGCCTGGGCTACGCGGATATAACTGGTGTGCGCCACCACGCGGATACCCGGATTCAGGCTACGGGCCGCTGAGGCGATTTGCACCGTGGGTGCAGCCGGAGCGGAAATGATGATAGCCTTGGCCTTTTCCACCCCGGCCATGCGCAGAATGGTGCGGTTTGAAGCATCGCCGTGCAGCGCAGCGTGGCCCTGTTTGTTGAGGCGGTTCACGGTATCGATATTCATTTCCAGCACCACCACATCCATATCATGCTGGCGGAGTACATGGTCCACCAGCTCACCGCAGGGACCGTAGCCCACCAGGATGATGCGGTAGCGATCATCGGCGACCTCAGGCACAGCATCTGCATCCACCGGCGGAACCCCGATACCACGGTCTTCCAGGCGGCGGATAAACACAGGGACGAAACGATACAACGCGGCATTCAGGGTAATGGAAACAATCGCCACACCGGTAATCACGTTTACCGCCTCCATAGGCAGCAGATGGTAGGTACCGGCAATAAGCGTGGCCAGAATAAATGAGAACTCACCAATCTGCGAAAGCGAACCGCCTACCATGAGGCACAAGCGCATGGGCTTGCCCAGCAGACGCACCATAATAGCCGCCATCATGGGCTTTGCCAGCATGCAGATACCCAGCGTGGCCAGAGCCAGCGGCCAGTACTCCAGCAGGCCGCCGATATGAAATCCCATACCCACCGATACGAAGAAAAGCACGGCGAAGGCATCGCGCATCGGCAAGGCATCGCTCGCAGCGCGGCTGGCAAACTTGCTCTGCCCCACCACCATGCCGGAAAGGAATGCACCGAACTCCATGGAGGCATTGAACACCGTAGCCGAAAGCACCGCAATACCCAGCGCACACACCAGCACCGCCAGGGTGAAAAGTTCATCTGAGCAGTGGCGGGAAATGTAGGTAAGCACCTGCTTGATGACCTTGCGGCCGAAAAGCGCCACGACCACCACCAGCAGGGTCAGTTTCACCGCCATCATTCCGAGCGCGGGGCCCAGCTCCTGGCCACCGAATATAGCCGGCATGAGCACCAGCAATACGATGGTGAACATATCTTCCACCACCAGCCAGCCCAGCGCGGTGTGCCCCGTGGGTGTCTGCAGCACCCGGTTATCATCCAGCACGCGGGTCAGCACCACCGTACTGGACACGCACACGCAGAGACCGAACATGAGGCTGTTTTCCCAGGCAAGATTACCCATACCCAGGAAATGGAACGCCACCATCCCCAGCGCCGAAACAGTGAGCATACACACCAGGGCACCCGGCACTGCCACCTTCTGCACCGCCAGCAGGTCCTTGATATGGAACTGCAGGCCCACGCCGAAGAGCAGCAGCACCACGCCAATATGCGAAAAATCCTCCACCACATGCGCATCCACCGGCTCCCCCCACCAGGGCTGCGCCGCCAGCATGCCGGCCACCAGATACCCCACCAGGGGCGATAACTTCAGTTTCTGCGCCAGCATGCCCAGCACCAGCGCCAGCGTAAGACCGATAACAAGCGTGAAAATCATAAAAAGAGGGAAGCGGATGTGTACCTCATTGATACTACACCCGCTCCCGCGTTTTGACAAGGCTACTCTGCCCGCTTGTAAAAAAAATTAAGCATCGAGCAATTCTTCCGGAGGCAGACCGGCCAGGCGACGGCGCGTAGCGAGACGCTCGCGGTACACCTGCTCATCCGTAGCGCCCAGGTTTCGCAGCAGGGTGGATGACATGGAAAGCGCCACTTCCTCCTCGCCGGAGAAGATGGAATGCCCGCTGGAGCGCAGCTCCTGCGCCTGGCGCATGTAGGTGGTATAGGCCATCACCTCAATCTTCTTATTCAGGCTGCGGGCTGCAGCAGCAATTTCCTTGGACGGAGCTGCAGCCGCCGTCACCATGATGGCTTTTGCCTTTTCCACCCCGGCCAGCTTCAGAATATGGCGCAGACGTGCATCGCCATGCAGGGCGGGAATTCCCTGGCTGTTCAGGCTGGTCACGGTATCGATATTCATTTCCAGCACCACCACATCCACATCATACTTGCGCAGCAGCTCGGTCATAATCTGCCCGCTGGGACCATAGCCCACTACGACGACCCGGTCCCGGTTTTCTGTTACTTCCGGCACGTGTCGCCCGGCATCGGACTTCACCGGGGCATTCTTCTCGAGCAGATGTATCAGCTTCGGCACATAACGGAAGAGAGCGGCATTCAGTGTGATGGAGATGATGGCAGCGCCCGTAATCACATTGGCCGCATACAGGGGCAATACATTGTAAGTGACCGCGGCCAGCGTAGCCAGGATGAAGGAGAATTCACCAATCTGCGCCAGAGCTCCACCCACTACCACACCAAGACGAGGCGGACGCCTCAGCAGACGGATGACTACATACCCGGTCACCGGTTTGATGAGCAGCACATAGGCTGTGGTGCCCAGCGCCAGCGGCCAGTATTCCAGCAGACCGCTCAGGTTGAATCCCATGCCCACCGACACGAAGAAAAGCACGGCGAAAGCATCACGCATCGGCAAAGCATCGCTCGCGGCGCGGCTGGCAAACTTGCTCTGCCCCACCACCATGCCGGAGAGGAACGCGCCGAACTCCATGGAAGCATTGAACACATAGGACGAAAGCACTGCAATACCCAGTGCAATGACCAGCACCCCCAGGGTGAAAAGCTCATCCGAGCCCTTGCGGGCCACAAAGGTAAGCACCTTCGTAATCACTCGCTTGCCGAGCAAAGCAACGATGACTACCAGCAGCGTAAGCTTCACCGCCATGCCGCCCAGCGCAGGCAGCAGCGCATCATCCCCGAACATTACCGGCATGAGCACCAGCAGAATGATGGTGAAGAGGTCTTCCACCACCAGCCAGCCCAGCGCCGTGTGACCGGCCGGGGTCTGCAGCATCTTGTTATCTTCCAGCACGCGGGTGAGCACCACCGTGCTGGAAACGCACACACACATGCCGAAAATAGCCGCTGCCACCCAGCCACCGGAGCCACCGCACAGGTAGTATACCAAGCCACCTATGCCCGTCCACAGCAGACTGCAGGTCACCGCACCCGGCACAGCCACCTTGCGCACGGCCAGCAGGTCCTTGAAGTGGAAGTGCAGGCCCACGCCGAACAGGAGCAGCACCACGCCTATGTGCGAGAACTCCTCCACCACATGGTGATCCACCGGGTGTCCCCACCAGTCCTGCGCGGCCAGCATACCGGCCACCAGATACCCCACCAGGGGCGACAGCTTCAGCTGCTGCGCCACCATCCCCAGCACAAAGGCCAGGGCCAGACCGATAACGAGTGTAAAAATCATACCAGCACGCGTGCCCAGAGCACTTTGAGATAACGACCTTCAGGATAGGTGGAAAGGAAGGGATGATCCCAGCCGGGGCCGGTCATATCCAGAATCTGCAGGCGGCGGCCCAGTCGCTGGGCTGCCTTGATAACCACTTTCTCGAACTCCGCCGGGCTCACCAGACCGCTGCACGAGCAGGTCACAAACAAGCCACCGCGGCGCACACACTGCAGACCGAGCATGTTCAGGTCATTGTACTTCTTGAGGCCCTCTTCCTTCTCCTCATCGCGGCCCAGCACAAACTTGGGAGGGTCGAGCAGCACCACATCAAACAACTTACCGTTGCGCACCATCTGGCGGGCATATACGAAGGCATCGGCATGCACGAAATCGATGCGAAGCGGGCCATTCTGGGCGTTGATATTGGCGTTACGCTTCGCCATAAGAATAGCCTTTTCATCCAGGTCCACAGCCGTCACCTCGGCAGCACCGCCATGCAGCTTGGAATAGATGGAGAAGCCGCCGGAATAGCAGCAGAGGTCGAGCATGGTCTTGTCCTTCACCAGCTTCGAAAGCTTCAGACGGTTATCACGCTGGTCGCAGAAGAACCCGGTCTTGTGTCCCTGGGCAAAATCCACCTCAAAGTTCACGCCGTTTTCCACGATACGCACCTTGTGCACCGGCTCACTGGCGGGAGCCTTGCTCACATCGATTCCTTCCATGCGGGCAATTCCTTCATCCACCGTGATGACGTGACGCTTCGTGCC
>JAZRBC010000073.1:0-1551 GCA_045634905.1 Akkermansia sp. | reverse complement strand
CTGGGTACAGACGGCCCCGCCAGCAACAACGCCCAGAACATGGTGCGTGAAATGTACGTGGCCAGCCTCCTGCAGAAGGTGCAGAACCTCGACCCCACCGCCTGCCCCGCGCAGATGGCGCTCGACATGGCCACCCGCGGCGGCTCCGATGCCCTGCACGAACCACTCATCGGCACCCTGGAACCCGGCATGAAGGCCGACTTCATTGCCCTGGACCTCACCACGCCCAACATGCAGCCCGTGCACAACATCGTTTCCAACATCGTGTACGCCGCCACCGGGCTGGAAAACAAGCTCACCGTGGTCGATGGCCAGGAACTCTACCGCGACGGCAGGTTCCTCACCTGCGATTATGATGCCCTCTGCGAGGAAATGAAGGCCATCCACGGCTGGTGGCAGAACAAGTAAACTGTGAAAACGACCGCGCTGGAGGAGCTGAGCTGGGCCGCCATCGATTTCGAGTCGGCCGGCACCGCCCCGGGTGAAACAGATTGCCCGGTGCAGGTCGGCATTGTGCGCGTGGACGGGCTTTTCTCCCCCGAGCCGCAGATTTTCACCAGCTACATTGCCTGCCACCGCCCAGTGCGCTGGAGCGCCGCCAGGGTGCACGGCATCACTGCCGATATGCTGAAAAATGCGCCGGAGTTCACCACGCTCTGGCCCCAGCTGCGCACGCTGCTGCGCGGCGCCGTGGTGCTGGGCCACAATCCCGCCACCGAAAAACGCTTCCTGCGCGCCTTTCCCGGCCACGGTTTCGGCCCCTGGGTGGATACGCTGGTGCTTGCCCGCAAGGCAATGCCGGACCTGCCCGATCACGCCCTCGCCACCGCCTGCGATGCCCTGGGCATCAGCCCCGGGGTCAGCGCCCTGGTTCCCGGCCGCCGCTGGCACGATGCGTTGTACGATGCGGCCGCCTCCCTGCAGCTCTTCCGCACCCTGGTGCAGGCGCTCGGCATGCACCGCACCACGCTGGCAGACATCGATTTTGCCGTAAGCGAATAAACAAAAACCCCGAGGCGTTCACCTCGGGGCTTTCTATTGAGCATCCCCACGCGGATTCGAACCGCGGTTCTATGACTGTGGAGAATCTAAGGAGAAGAAATACGGGGCTGTTTCAAATCTGCTGTCTCATTCTGCTAGTCAAATTGGACTTTGCGAGCCAACGGCGAGCGGAAATTTGAGCCCGTCAGGGCGGCAGAACATTAGTCACGAGATATGTCCGCTTGAAAATATTGATAAGATTTTAGGCTCATCACGGATATTCTGTTAAAAATTAACAATAAAACACTTACTGAGACCGTCTCTTGATTTCCTGTCGTCTTTTGTCGCTTCTTTGTCACTGTTTTTGAGCGATTTTCAGCGATATTTCCCAATGAAAGAGGCATCGGGCTCTATGTCTCGCGGATTTAATGGCTCTTCTGCAATAATTGTGGAATGTGCCCCGCGAGGAAGAAAAGACAAAGGAGAAAACTATTAAGAAAGTGCAGAAAAACATTGAGCATGGAGGAGATAACTCCTACCATGCCCTGTGTTATGTATTTGAAGTACTTG
>JAZRBC010000072.1:0-3978 GCA_045634905.1 Akkermansia sp. | reverse complement strand
CCCTGCGCGAATCCATCCTCATGACCATCATCTTCCGCGACATGATGCACGGCAATCCCTACCTCAAGACCATTGACCGCGAGGAAGAGGGCCTGGGCTTCAACGCTATCTGCGGTGGCTTCCAGGGTCAGCGCCACTGGACGGACTTCTATCCGAACGGCGACATGGCCGAGTCCATCCTGAACAGCACCTTCGACTGGAACGGCCCGCGTGAGGCTATTCCCTCCGCCACGGAAAACGATGCCATGAACGGCGTGTGCATGCTCCTGCTGCACCAGCTCACCGGCCGCGCTGCCTGCTTCTCCGATATCCGCACCTACTGGAGCCCCGCCGCTGTGAAGCGCGTGACCGGCTACACCATGGAAGGTCTGGCCAAGGACGGCATCATGCACCTCATCAACTCCGGTTCCACCGCTCTGGACGGCAACATGCACTCCACCGCTGAGGATGGTACTCCCATCATGAAGAAGACCGGCGAGACCACCCAGGCCGACATCGAGGCTATGATGGGTGCTTCCGAGTGGTGCCCGGCCAACCGCGAATACTTCCGTGGCGGCGGCTACTCCCTCCACTTTGTGTCCAAGGGCAATGTGCCTGTGACCATGATTCGCATGAACCTCGTGAAGGGCCAGGGCCCGGTGCTCACCATCGTGGAAGGCTGGACCTGTGACCTGCCGCAGGAGGTGAACGACAAGCTCGACCAGCGCACGGATCCGGGTTGGCCCACCACCTGGTTTGCCCCCCGTCTCACCGGCAAGGGCGGCTTCAAGGACGTGTACACCGTGATGGCCAACATGGGTGCCAACCACGGCGCCTGGACCTACGGCCACATCGGTGCCGATATCATCACCCTGGCTTCCATGCTCCGCATCCCCGTATACGCCCACAACGTGCCCGAGGATAAGGTGTATCGCCCGGCAGCCTGGGACCTCTTCGGTACCGCTTGCCCCGAAAGCGCCGACTTCCGCGCCTGCGCCAACTTCGGCCCCATCTACGGTAAGTATTAATTCCGTTTCTCTACCAGCCCTGCCGTGCCGGCAGGGCTGGTGATTTCTTTTTTTAGATGAACCCCGCGTACAAGAAAATCTACACCTGCACACCGGTGGCTTTTCATGCGAATGAAGGCTTCTTCATTCGTGATACGGGGCTCATTGCATCTACCCTGCGCACCATGGGGGTGGAGAGCAAGTGTATCATGCCCCTGCCATACTACGATGATGATCAGCGCGAGCATCTCATCCGTACTGAGTACCGGAATCTGTTCTCCGTAGAATGGTGGAAGTCTCTGGGTATAGATGCTCTGGTGTTGTATTCCTGGGGCGCTCCGCGATACCGTGGCATTGCGCGAGCTGTGCGGAAAGCGGGAATTCGCCTTCTTGTGCATCTGGATATGACCGCAAATATGCATGGAGACCGTGATGGCTCGATAATCGGGTACTTGCGCGATATGGCTGTAAACGTTCTGCGCTCCCGGCATTTATCCTATGCACATGCCATTTCAGCCTCTGCTCCCGTGATAGATTCGATGAGAACCAGCGTTTATTACGGGAAACGAATCGCATCGAAAATGTATGATTTTCCTACGCCGGTGGCATCGCACTTTTGCGAGTCTTCGGAGGGGAAGGAGTTCAAAGTCGTGTGTGTCGGGCGCTGGACTGACGAGGATATTGACGCGGTAAAACGCCCGGAGTTCTGTATCCGCACCGCACAGGAATTAGTCAGGATGGATCCTGATGTCCGAGTGGAGATATACGGACGAACCGGCAGGACGATAGAGGATATTTATGAATCTACGGAGATTGGTAAATCACGAATTGAGCTGAAAGGTTATGCCAATAATCAGGATTTACCAGCCATTTATCAGCGTTCTATGGTATCGTACTGTACGTCTCGGTCGGAAGGAACACACATTGCTTCTGCGGAGGCATTGTGCTGCGGTTGTTCGATAGCTGTGCCTCCCCGGCCTCAACTCGGTATTATACACTGGTATACATCCAGAGATTCTGGAACAGTAGCTTCTGAGGATACTCCTGAATCTCTGGCCTCGGCTGTTCTGACCGAACTTCATTCATGGCGAGAAGGTCGCCGGAGTTCTTCGCGTATAGCAGCTGCGTGGCAGTCGAGTTTTCATGTAGATAAAGTTTTTAACAAGATATTCAAGTAATAAATTATGTCCTACGTACTTTGTTTAGACTGTGGCGCTACCAATGTGCGCGCCATCCTCATTGATGATAAGGGGCAGCTGGTGGCTAAATCCAGCCAGCCCAATTCCACCGATGCCGGGGCAGAGAATCCGGATTTCCATGTGTGGAATGCCGACCGCATTCTGAACCAGCTGGCCACCTGTGCCCGTGAGATTCTGCCGCAGATTGATGCCGCGGAGGTGAAGGGCGTGACCATCACTACCTTTGGTGTGGACGGCGCTCTGGTGAACGAAGCCGGTGACTTGCTCTACCCCGTTATTTCCTGGAAGTGCCCGCGCACCGCCGAGGTGATGAAGCGTGTGGCGGAATATATGCCGCAGGCTATGCTCAACTCCATTTCCGGTGTGGGTGAGTTTGCGTTCAATACGATTTACAAGCTCATCTGGCTCAAGGAGAATCGCCCGGAGCTGATTGAACAGGCGCATGCCTGGCTCTTCATCTCCAATATTCTGGCACACCGCCTCACCGGCGTGATGGCAACCGATCGCACCATGGCCGGTACCTCCCAGATGACTGACCTGACCACCGGCGACTGGTCCACCGAGATTCTCAGCGCCATCGGTATCCGCAAGGAACTCTTCCCGCCCATGGTGAATGCCGGCGATGTTATCGGTACGCTGACTCCCGCTGCCTCCGAACTGCTGGGGCTGCCGAATGCCGTGCCGGTTATTTCCACCGGTCACGACACGCAGTTTGCCCTTTTCGGCAGCGGTGTGCAGGAGAACCAGCCCTTCCTTTCCAGCGGCACCTGGGAAATCCTCATGCTCCGCACGGCTAAGGCCAGCCTTGAATCCGAGGACTACGCCGCCGGTGCCACCGTGGAATACGACAGCAAGGCCGGCCTGCTTAACCCCGGCCTGCAGTGGATTGCCAGCGGCATCATCGAGTGGGTGAAGGCCACCTGCTACAACGGCGAGAGCTTTGATACCATGGATGCCGAGGCTGAGAAGATTGCCCCCGGCTGCGATGGCGTGAAGCTTATCCCCGATTTCCTGCCCAGCGATGCTGTTCCCGGCAGCATTCAGGGCTTGGTGCTGGGGCGCACCCGTGCCCACATCTACCGCGCCGCCATGGAGGCTCTCACCCTTCGCCTTAAGCAGCGCCTTCAGAAACTCGAGAAGGTGGGTGGCTTCAAGTCCACCGACCTGCTTCTGGTAGGCGGCGGTGCCCGCAACAAGGTGTGGACCCAGATGCGTGCCGATATCCTCGGACTGCCCATCCGCATCTCGAATGTCTCCGAAAGCACGGTGCTCGGCGCGTCTATGTACGCCTTTGCCGGTGCCGGTGTGTTTGAATCCCCCGAAGCCTGCCGCGATTCCTTCGGTATAACCTACACAACCATTAACCCCGGCGAACAGCAAACCGCTTACGCCGAACTCTACAATTAATCACTAATCATTAATCATTGCATTATGGCTAATCCCGAACTCTACATCAAACCCGCTCTCCCGGATCTCACCTTCCCCTGGGAGAACTACGCCCCGCAGACCCGCGAACAAATCGATGCTTTCTTCAACAGCCCCGAAATCCGCGTTATCAAAGAGGGCATGGTCGATATGGGCCCCCGCCTCTGGCAGCGCGAATACGTGGACGGCAACGGTGGCAACCTCTCCGTGCGCGTGGCTAAGGATCTTGTGCTCTGGTCCGGCACGCTGTGCTCCAAGGGCTTCATGACCGTGGACGATATCTGCATGGTGGACATGAACGCCGGTCAGCTCTGCGGTTACCGCCCCGCCACCAGCGAGGTGAAGACCCACATCGCCATGATGAAGGA
>JAZRBC010000071.1:0-7917 GCA_045634905.1 Akkermansia sp. | reverse complement strand
CATGCTATGCCTGGCTGCTTGTCAGGTGCAGACCGCGTCGTGCATAGCTGACTACGGGCGGGTTTACGAGTGCGTGGAACTGCCGGAGAAACCTCCCTTGTGGGCCGCAGGTGGAGAGAAGATTCCCGAGTTTTCAGAAGGAAAGTCCGGCTTGTACCATCGGTGTGGCCGTGACCTGTATACCTTTGTTATGGCTCCAGAGTCTCGCGGCACCTTTTCCCCGGTTGCCGATGACCCCGCGGGGGTGCAGCAGGTGGTGCGGATATCTCCGTTCCCGCATCGCTGGAAGGCAACACCCGCTACACTTCCGGCAGGGGCTGAGCAGGTGACCGGGCGTGTTGCTGATGTGTTCCTCCAGGAGCTAGGGGATGACCGCGTGATTCCCACCGGCAAGACGCATGCTACAGCACATGCGGTGTGGGCATATCCGCTGGCAGCCGCCAGCTTTGTGGCTGTTGATATTCCATGCACTTTGACCAGTGTTGTCGGCTTTGGTCTGTCTATGTCTTTTGCCGAGCTTGGGCTGGAAATCATGAACACCTTATATGACGCGGCGCTCCAGCTGCAACCGGAGTCTGCTGAATAATACGCAGAGATAAAAAGCCCGGATCCTGTGAGAACCCGGGCTTTTCTGTATCAAAACGGAAGCCGTTCTTTAATAGTGACCACCGCGGGGACCGTTGTGCCACTTCCAGGCTGTTTCCACAATCTGGGTCACATCCTGGTACTTGGGAATCCAGCCGAGAATCTCGGCAGCCTTGCGGGAATCAGCAATGAGACGGGGCGGGTCGCCCTCGCGGCGCGGACCATAGGTAACAGGGGCCTTCATGCCGGTCACCTTTTCAGCAGCGTCGATGATTTCCTTCACGGAGAAGCCGTTGCCGGTACCCAGGTTGAACCAATTGGTCTCGCCACCCTTCATCAGGTAGTCCAGAGCACGCAGGTGCGCATCTGCCAGGTCATCCACATGGATGTAGTCGCGGATGCAGGTGCCGTCCGGGGTGTCGTAGTCAGTGCCGAACACGGTGATGCCGGGGCGCTCGCCCTTGATGGCCTGCAGAATCACAGGAATCAGGTGAGATTCGGGCTCGTGGTCTTCGCCGATAGCGCCGTCCACAGAGGAACCGGAGGCGTTGAAATAGCGCAGGAACACGCTCTTGAGACCGTAGGCTCGGTCGCAGTCCTTGCACACCTTTTCGAGCATGTATTTGGAACCACCGTAGGGGTTGATGGGGTCCTGCTTCTCGGTTTCGGGAATCGGCACCTGAGTGGGTTCGCCATAGGTGGCGCAGGTGGAGGAGAACACAAAGCGCTTGCAACCGGCCAGAATCATGGCGCGGAGCAGCACGAGGGGCTTGGCGATGTTGTTCTCGTAGTATTTGAGCGGGTCGGTCACCGACTCACCCACCTGGATGAAAGCGGCAAAGTGCACCACGGCATCGAACTTGCCGTTCACAAGCAGGGGATAAACCACGGCGGGGTCGCCGAGGTCGCCTTTCACGAGTGTGACTTCCTTGTCCACAATAGCGGCCTGGTGGCCGTATACCATGCTGTCGAGCACGGTCACCTCGGCACCGCTCTTCACGAGCTGGCGCACCGTGTGGGATCCGATATAACCGGCACCGCCGGTAACGAGTACTTTCATGATTGATTGTCTGCGGGTTGAAATTTACAGCATGGAAGCCAGCAGAGCCTCCAGTTTGCGGATGTCGGCGGAGAACTTGCGGATGCCTTCGGCCGTCTTTTCGGTGGCCATGGCGTCCTCGTTGAAGAGGAAACGGAAGTTCTTCTCGTCGGCGGGAATGCGTTCGATATCGCTGGCAGCAGCAGCTTCGGGGGAAAGCAGGGGCTTCACCTCGTCCTCGCAGGAGGCAAGCTCTGCCAGCAGGTTCGGGGAGATGGTCAGCAGGTCACAACCAGCCAGCGCGAGGATTTCACCGGTGTTACGGAAGCTGGCGCCCATAATCTGAACCGGGTAGCCGAACTTCTTGTAGTAGTTGTAGATGGTGCGCACTGAGATGACACCCGGGTCGGTTTCTGCGGTGTAGGTCTCGCCGGTAGCGGCCTTGTACCAGTCCAGAATGCGGCCCACGAAGGGAGAAATGAGACGCACGCCGGCCTCGGCGCAAGCCACTGCCTGCACCAGACTGAAGAGCAGGGTCAGATTGCAGTGAATGCCTTCCTGCTCCAGCTGGCGGGCAGCCTGAATGCCTTCCCAGGTGGCAGCAATCTTGATGAGCACGCGCTCGCGGGGAATACCGGCACTTTCGTACAGAGCCATAATCTCACGGGCTTTCTGCACAGTAGCTTCGGTATCAAAAGAAAGTCGGGCGTCCACCTCACTGGAAACACGGCCGGGGACGCGCTTGAGAATCTCCAGACCAAAGGCCACGATGACGCGGTCCATGAGTTCACCAACTTTGCTGGACGGGTCGCTCACGCTGGCCTTGAAATCAGCCACTACCGCATCGAGAATCGGGCGGTATTCCGGTTTGGCGGCGGCGGCCAGAATGAGGGAGGGGTTGGTCGTGGCATCCTGGGGGGCGAATTCTTCCATCTGGCGGAAATCGCCGGTGTCTGCCACCACGGTGGTATATTTCTTGAGTTGTTCGAGCTGTGTTGCCATAAGTGTGTACGGTGATAATATCATATTTCCTGCGGCATATCAAGCCGCTAGTCATGAAAAATCCCCGCCTCGGGGGACCAGGGCGGGGAGAAAAAAGCTCAGATAAGTTCCTTCATCCGGTTCACTGTGATACCCGGCACGGTGAACTGCGTACCATCCGGTTTGCGCAGAATGGGCGACCCGTCGAAATCCACCCCGGCAAAGTGCCCCACAAAGCGCTCTGTATCCGTGATGGCCACCACGGGACGGGGTTCACCCCAGGCGGCTTCCAGCATGGGCTGCACTCCGGCAAGGCCGCTTTCCACGAAGTAGGAGAACATTTCTGCCAGCACATCGCCCAGCATGGTGCGGAACTTCGCCACCGAAGGGCAGGCGGGCAGTATGTCGCACATGCGGGTAACCGGGTCAGAGGTTACGCCCTCCAGATGCGCAATGTCATTGAACATATTGATGCCGATGCCGATGGAAGCCATGGTTGCGGACGGGCGCTCTACCAGGATACCGGCCAGTTTGGCTCGGCCTACCAGCACATCATTCGGCCAGCGAAGGCGCAGCTCGTCAATATGGTACGGTTTCAGCGCCTCGATGACAGCCGCCCCCGCGACAAGCGGCAATACGCCCCAGTGGCGGTTCGCTTTGGGATTGAGGGGCAGGTTATACGTGGCCCACAGTCCACCCTGATTTCCATGCCACGAGCGGTTAAAACGACCGCGACCACGGGTCTGACGCTGGCAGCACACCACCGTCCATTCCGGAAGCTTACGTGCCACGTTGAACGTCGACTCGCACTCGTCGACTTCCTTGACATTCCATTTTGCACTCACGCCGCTTATTGTACACCCAATGTCCGCACTCGTCTACCCCTAAACTTGACTTTATGGCTGGAAAATCCGAGTTTTTTTCAAAAACAGACTCCTTTTTGCCCCCATGGCTTACTTTGCAATTGCGGGTCGTGGGGCTGTCTGGTATAGTGGTGCGCGCCAAGAATGAGAAAACGAAGCTCCAGGAAATTTCTGACCTGTACCGCACTGCTGGCCGCAGTGTGGGGCGGTGTTTCCTGTTGGTTTTATATCAATGATTTAGTGCAGCCTGTGCTGCAGCCTGTCAACCAGTCGTATGTAGGGTACGCGAATGTTCCCCGCAAGGTTCCCGGGCTGCGCATGGAGCCGTTTTCCTTCAAGGGCTGGGATGGAGGCGAACTCCAGGCCGTTATTGCGACGAAGGACGGCGAGGAATCCTCGCGCCAGCTGAGTGTCATTGGTGATTTGATGAATAACCCGGCGGAGCGCCTGCACCAGATTGATTATGTGCTCATCTGCGTGGATTGGGATCACGGTATCCGCTCCGCGTTGCCGCTGGCGGAGTCCCTGACGGCGGCGGGGCTGACCTGTGTGCTGTGGAATCCCCGCGGGGTGGATGACCGCCGCGCCTACTGCACACACGGACTGCAGGAGAGCCGGGATGTGCCGCTGCTGCTGGATGCTGTATCAGCCCGCTCCGGTAAGAAAGACCCGGTATATGCAGCTGTCGGGCAGGGGTATGGTGCCGGTCTTCTGCTGCAGGCTGCAGCACGTGAATCCCGTATCCGCGGCCTCGTTTCCATTGATGCCTACGCATCTCTTCGCCAGTCGGTACAGCGCACTATGCCCGAGGGCATGCTGCGCCCGGTGCTGCTCTGGCTCATGGACCAGCGTATCAGCCGTACAGCGGGGATGGAGAGCTTTGATGTGGCTCCGGTGGAACGCGCAGCAGACCTGGACCGCAACGTGCCTGTGCTCGTGGTGAATCTGGTGCAGGATAACCCCGTGAGCACGCTTTCTGATGCTGTTACCATCTACCGGCGCCTGCCGAGTGACCAGCGCGAGGTGTGGACCCTGCGTTCCGAAACCGACCCGGCCGATGCCACCCACCGCGAGATGCGGCTGGGCCGCCGCCGGGAGCTGGTGCAGGTAGGGCTGATGAATGATGAGGAAAGCACGATGAGCTCCATCGTTCTCTGGCTTAATGACTGTGTGGTGGATGCCGTGGAAGCCCCCCGTGTAGCCGATCCCGCCCGCCCGAATCTTACTTCTTCCGACATTAGACTTTGACCCCTTTACTCAGCAGCACATGGATTCTTACTTGAACCAGCAGGATACCAATATTCCCCAGCGTGTAGGCAACCGTCGCCGCAATGGCTATGAGCTGACACGCCAGCGCGATATGGTGCCTATTGCCATGGGCGCAGCCAGCGCGGCGGTCGTGATGCATGCCTTGCTCTGGGTGTATTTCCCATCGCTTTCTGTGCTCGGACTGGGAAATCTGACGGACGTACCACGCGAGGTGAAGACAAATGAGGACGTGCGCGTGGTGGTGAAAGAACCGCCCAAGGAAGAGGAAATTCAGGAAGCGCAGCCGCAGGAAATTGTGGAGCAGCCGCAGGAAATTGAGGAAATTGCCCACGAGCCGGAAGAAATTGATATTCTGGATGTGGATGTACCTGAGCTTGTAATGGCTCCGGGCCCCACGGAGCTGGCAGTGGCAGAGCCGGTGGTGACGGCCGAGGATGTGAGTCCGGTGAGCGACGTGCCTCCTGCTCAGCTTGACCTGGCCAGTCTTCAGTCCCACGACCTTACAGAAGAAGCGCTCGCAATTCCTGAGCCGACCCCGGTGAACAGCAATGAAGTGATTGCCAACGCTGTGGCTCAGACCGAGGTGCTGGAGGATGCGTCGTCGCTCATGGAGCAGGAATTGCGCAAGGCAGCCAGCGAGGCAGGCAACACTAATCTGCCCAGCGACACGCGAAGCCTGGCTCAGCTGATGGGTGAGGAAAATCTGGGTGCCAAATCCGGTGTGGCCCGCCTGGGAGCCGACGTGCTTTTCGGCTTCAATGAATGCCAGCTGAAGAATTCTGCCCGTATCACCATGCTGCAGCTTGCAGCACTCATCCAGAAAAATCCGCAGACCTATTTCCTGATTGAAGGGCACACCGACAGCATCGGTGGCTCTGCCTACAATGCTCTGCTGGGGCTTCAGCGTGCTGCTGCGGTACGCGCATGGCTGGTAGGCAACGGCGTGCCTGTGGAGTATGTCTTCATCCGTTCCTGCGGTAGTTCCATGCCGCTGGCTTCCACCAAGGGAACCCGCGAGCAGCAGGCTCTCAACCGCCGTGTGGAAATCCACATGCGAGCCGGAGGCGAGGAGCTGCCGTCCGGTGCCTGTGACTACAAGTACCAGGTGAATCTCACCAAACCGGTAAGCCAGCAGCTGGCAGCTGGTGTCAAGGTGCCGCAGACTCCGTCTTTCCGACTCCCGGTCGGAGCCAGCCAGGAAGAGCGCAAGGCTGCGGAAGCCGCACGCACCAATAACCAGAAGAAAGGCCGAAATGGCCGTTGAGGAAGGTCAGGTGCTGCCCGGCCGGGCTCTGCCTTTTGACGGTCCCTGCCGCTGGTTGATTTCGCTGGATTATGATGAGACGCTGCGCTCTTCTGATGCAGCACAACCGGTGCCGATGGCTTTTTTCGAACTCATGCTCTCCTGGAGACCGCTGGGAATCCGCTGGGGTATCAACACCGGGCGAACTCTGCCGTACCTTTGTGAGGAACTGCTTCCCGCCTCTCCTTTTCTGCCAGATTTCATCTGCACTTGCGAGCGCTATGTTTACCTTGCGCAGGAGGATGGCCGGCTCCACCCGCTGAGCGACCATAACGCACGCTGTCATGAGCACAACATGCAGGTGCGGGCCCGCGTGCAACCGCTGTTGCACGCGCAGCTGGCACAGCTCCGCCGCGCTCATCCTGCGCTGCAGTGGATTATTGCCGCAGCAGACCCGCTTTCGGTAGAGGCTGAGGATTCAGCCACGATGGATACCATCATGTCCTTCCTCGGGGACTTCATCGCCAGGCTTCCCGGGGTGGCTGCCCAGCGGGCAGGGCGCTATATGCGACTGGCGGATAATCGCTACTGCAAGGGCACAGCACTGCAGACGGTTGCAGCCCAATGGCGGGTGCCGCAGGCATGCTGGGCCATGGTGGGTGACGGGCATAATGACCTTCACGCTTTCCGCCTGTTTCCAGAGGCATTCTGCGGTGCTCCATCGAATGCACACCCGGAGGTCATCGGGTGGTTGCGGCGGCATGGCGGCTATATCTCCTCCACTACTGGCGTTCTGGAGATTCTCCACGCATGGCAGCGCTCCTGCATGACAATTTCCGGACAAAATCCGTCTTAATCTACGCTTTCGGCTTGACTTTTCGGGCAAAAGATAGTTACATATTTCCCCGTTAGCCCCCTGGGCTTCTGACCATTCTCCCAATCGAGAAAACCACAAACGACACATAAATCATTATGGGATCGCTTAAGAAGAGACGTAAGGCCAAAATCAACAAGCACAAGCGCAGCAAGCGCATGCGCCAGAACCGCCACAAGAAGCGTTTGCGTTACAAGTCCTAAGCTGCGCGCTTAGGCCACGTCCGCAAGCGACGCTGTTCTTTTCACGGCACTGTGATTCCCCTTGGGACACAGTGCCGTTTTTTGCTTTCAGTCGTGCCGTGGGACGCACATGGTGCGAATATCCCTGTCATGATGGGTTGAAGCGGCGCTGCCTTTGTGTTAGTATACCGGCATGCAGACTGCACTTACAAAGGAAGAATTGCGTACGATGCTGGCTCCGCATCGTGGAAAACGCATGGTGCTGGTGCCGACCATGGGCGCATTGCACGAAGGACACGCCTCTCTCCTGCGCCAGGCGCGGGAACTTGCCGGCAGCGAAGGCTGCGTGGTGGCCAGCGTGTTCCTGAACCCGGTGCAGTTTGACAACGCCGGCGACCTGGCCACCTACCCGAAGACCCCTGCGCAGGACCTGGAAACCTGCGACAAGTGCGGGGTGGATATTGTATTCATGCCTTCGCCGGACACGATGTACTGCAGCGACCGCTCCATTACCATGGAGGAGACGCATCTCTCCACAGTGCTTTGCGGAGCGAGCCGCCCCGGCCATTTTGCCGGTGTGTGCCTGGTGGTGAGCAAGCTTTTCAACCTGGTGCAACCCACGGATGCCATCTTCGGCAAGAAAGACTACCAGCAGCTGGCTATTCTGCGCCGCATGGTGCGAGATCTGGATATCCCCGTTGCCATACACGGAGCTGAAATCGTGCGCGGGGAAGATGGACTGGCACTTTCCAGCCGCAACGTGCGCCTTACCCCGGAGCACCGCGCTGCTGCTCCTGCCATCCGCAGAAATCTGCTGGCAGCGGCAGACGCTTATGCTGCAGGTGAGAGCGCTGAGGCAGTCTGCTCCCGTGTTCGCTTTG
>JAZRBC010000070.1:0-8325 GCA_045634905.1 Akkermansia sp. | reverse complement strand
GCCGGTAAGCCCGGTGTGGGTGATACCGGTCGGCCTCATCGCCGTTGCAAACCACCACTGACCTCGCCATGAAACCCGACACGAAACACAATTATCTGGGTGTATTCTTCTACGACTGCAAGTGGGAGGACGTGAGCCGCTGCTGCATCTGCCCGCCGGATGTGGCTTACCGGTGGCACAAGAAAGACGAAGAGGATGAATGGGACAATATTCTAGTGCTATGGAAAGAGGATGAAGCCCCGGACGAAAAACCGCGGGGGCGGGTGTATCTGGGCAGTATCATGGCAGCGCTGGCGCTGTTGTTCAGCAGCCGCCATGGCACCCGGCTTGCCTACAACAGACTGGTGAACCTCCGGCACCGTGATGGGGAGCATGTCTCCGCGGTCGATTTCCACTTATGGAAATCCACTTTTACCAGCTGTAACTTCCGGCTGAGCGATATCCGCAGCATAGACGAGCTGGAACTTTCCGGCACCCCGGAAACGCTGACAGCACCGGATGCCTGCTACGATGCCGCCCTGACCGAGTGGATGGAGCTGGTGTATGCCCGCATGAACCGACTGCTCGATTCGATTCACGACGCGGAAAGTTACGCACTCTTCAAGCCGATGCTTGATTCCTGGTTCCGCTATTTCTGCGAATACCCGGAGCCGGACATTGAGCAACGCGTGAACGACCTGGAGAGTTCACCATGGTATCCGGGGGGCTGAATCAGGCTGATTCGAGTCATTTTTAATCTTTTCCGCCGATTAGGCGGGTTATTTTGCTTGCCAAAAGAGAACGAAACAGGTAGAATAGCGCGCCCGCCGTAGGCGGCCGTTCCTTCGGCCACAACATCGCGGAGGGAACAAGATAAACCCAATACATCTACACATTCTTCATATCATGAACGAACTCAAAGGTGCATGCATCATCGGTCAGTCCGGCGGTCCTACCGCTGTGATTAACGCCAGCGTTCTGGGCGCTATCCAGACCGCTCTCAACGCTCCTCAGATTACCCGCGTGCTGGGTGCCGCCAACGGCATCAAGGGCGTGCTGGAAGGCAAGCTTTACGACATGGGCATGGAGGACCCGGTGGAGCTTGAGCTGCTGAAGTTCACCCCCTCCTCTGCTCTGGGCACCTGCCGCTACAAGATGAAGAACCCGGATGTGGATCCGACCGACTACGAGAAGCTGCTCGAAACCTTCAAGAAGTTCGACGTGCGCTACTTCTTCTACAACGGTGGTAACGACTCCATGGACACCTGCAACAAGATTTCCAAGTTCATGGAGAAGAGTGGCTGGGAGTGCCGCGTGATGGGCATCCCCAAGACCATCGACAACGACCTTTTCGGCACCGACCACTGCCCCGGCTACGCCTCTGCTGCCAAGTACATCGCCACCTCCGTGATGGAAGTGAAGCACGATGCCTGCTGCTACGACACCGGTATGGTGACCATCATCGAGGTGATGGGCCGTCACGCCGGCTGGCTGACCGCCGCTGCTGCTCTGGCTACCTACGCCGGTGCCGGTCCCGACCTCATCTACCTCCCCGAGGTTGATTTCGACATGGACAGCTTCCTGAACGACGTGGAGAAGATCTACAACGCCACCGGCAAGTGCCTCGTGGTGGTTTCCGAGGGTATCCACGACAAGGACGGCAACTTCATCTCCGAAGCCAAGACCAACAGCAACGACGGCTTCGGCCACGCCCAGCTCGGCGGCCTGGCCAACAAGCTGGCTGAAATCGTGCGTGCCCGCGTGACCAGCGCCAAGGTGCGTGCCATCGAGCCCTCCCTGCTGCAGCGCTGCGCTACGCACCTGGGCTCCGCCACCGACGCTCACGAGGCTTACCGCGCCGGCAAGACCGCCGTGGAGGCTGCTGTGGCCGGTGACACCGACAAGATGCCCGCTTTCGAGCGCACCACCGACGAGGAAGGCAACTACAAGTGCGAGATGAAGCTCCTGCCCCTGGCCAGCGTAGCTAACTTCGAGCGCAAGGTTCCCCGCGAGTGGATCAACGCCGCCGGCAACAACGTGGAGATGGCTTTCGTGGACTATGCTCTGCCCCTCATCCAGGGTGCTACCGGCATGAAGACCGCTGAGTCCCTGCCCCGCTTTGCCCGCCTGCGCAAGATTCTTGCCAAGCCCTGCTGCTAATCTCATCTGATTCAGCTCAGAACTTACAAAAAACGCAGTTGCTCCCAGGAGCAGCTGCGTTTTTTGCGTTTTATTGCTAAAGTTTAGAAAATTATTTCGAACATTTAGCAAATTAGATTGTCGAACTTATCAAGATGTGTCAATATAGGCGCACATCCGGTGATTAACCCGGCAACTACAATATGACCCAACGTAATATTACCCGATACACATATGAAACCACCTCATTCCAGGGGTGGAGACTGAGCATCTGCCGCAAGTGGAACCAGTTCACCAAATACTTCTCTGACCGCCAGTATGGCAGTGAGGAAGCGGCGTTCCAGGCAGCAGTAGAGATGCGAGACCGTATTTTTGATGCGCTGAGACAGACCCCGGAAGATCCGCGCGGCGTATTCGAACGATTCAAAAATGCCGCCGAAAGCCACATGGAAGCGCAACCCGTAATAGCCACCAAATAAGAAATCAACACCTGATATGACAAGCCCCCCCGCCGGCAACCCGGCGAGGGGGCTAAAGTTTATTCACGGCTCAGCTTTTCAGATGATGACCTGCGGACACAACGAGGATTCCGCGTCATCTATCAAAGAGAGGGCAACAGTGATGCCTTTGCAACCTCCGGTTGCGGCGCATGCTGAGGTTGCTTTTTCCGATTCTCCAGGCCGTATTCGGCAGACTTCCTTTTACTCTTGACCGGAGTGGGATATGTTTCCTCCACATCCCATACCAGAGTGTCAAACACCTCATCATCAGCCCGGAGGAAATAGTTGAAATTATGCTCGCTGCGGTTTCCTTCAGCATCGTCCGAAGCGGCGGATACGTGATACCACTTACCGCTGGCGCGGCGCACCTGGTTCCAGGCATGAACATCGGTATGATTCCGGCCATGCACCATGATGCAGGGAATCTTCATCATGGTCAACACCGTATAAATCGCCTCACTATACCCCAGGCTGCCACTTTCCTTCGAATATACAGCACCGGTGATATCAGACTCACCGGGCTTCCACTCGATATCCCGGATAAGCGCAGAATAAAGGTCGCGTATCTTCTGCTTATCCGTTTTCCAGACAGTACCATACTGATAAGCCAGGGACTGACAGCGCTCCAGGGTTCTCTTTTCTTCCGTAGTGAGTTTCTTCTGGTTTTTCTTGTTATCCACGGAACGCAGCAGACGGATGTGCGGCCAATGCACAACATCCAGATAAAGCACATTATTCTCTTCATCAAACCGGAAGTTCCAGTATTTGATGTAGTGGTGATAATTCGCACCGGCCAGAAGACTCTCCATATTGGGGCAGGTGCGCTCCACTTTGAATTCCAGGGTGGGACCGTCCAGAAAATCCTGACAGATTTTCAGGTTTTCGTATAAATCCTCAACATTCCTGATGGTCTTATACTCCAGAGATGAAGATGTGCTCTTACCGGGGAGCATCGTCTCTCCCAGGGACTTTACCGGAGAAACGACAGTTTCAGTTACTTTCGCTGCCTGATTACTGATCGGAGAATGCACAGGCTCCAGGGTATCTGCTATTTTATCCCCATGTTCTTCAACATTAGCCTTGAAGCGTTCTTCCATAATTTCAAAAATGGACTCCTCCTCACGGGGCTTTGATATCTCAGCATCCGCGGCACCTGCCGTGCTGTCACGATGCGCATGCCGCTTGAATATGCCGACACGGTTGATTTCCGGGGTCTGCGGATAAATATCCTGGTGCGGCCATTCATGGTCCATCTCCATCTCTGCCTTTGTCAGGAGATAGTAATTGAACACCTTGATATCTCTGCCATCCGAACAGGTCGGGTCATCCCAGGTAACATCGGTATGATACCACTCACCGTTCACATCAATAATGTTCCAGATGTGGTTCATCTTCTCAGTACTCAGAACAGAACGGCAATCAATCTTGACCATATGCAGCAACAACTGGGTTGCACTGGTATATGCGGCGCACACGCCTTTGCCTTTCAATACGATTTCCGCAGTCGAATAATGTCCCTTGGTGTATTTGGAATTATCCACCAGAGCATCATGAATCTTGCGAATCTTCAGCATATTGGGCATACCTGGCTGAATATTCTGACTAATCCAGTCGCCGCACACCTCGAGCACATCCCGTTCTTCCCGGGTAAGGCAGGATTCCAGTTCCGGATTCCGGAAAGCCGCAAATACACGGGCATCGGTATCATATGCCACCTGAAGCTGGTATTTACCCTTTTTCTGCACCAGCCGGCAGCGGATGGAATAGAGTGAATTAATCTGCCGGATCCAGTTCTCCAACTCCGGATGCGCCTTTCTGGAGCGGAAATGGATATCCAGCGTAGGCTGAAGCACGCGGTGCATGTGATAAATGGTATCCTCCAGATCCTCCAGGCTGTTAATCTGGTCAGGGAAGCCCGCACTACAGAACACCCGGCTGGGTGCGCACCCCATGGGCCCCATATACTTGCGGGCCTCGGGAGAGTCGGGATCCCATTCAGGAGCCCCGAGCCGGGCAATCGGGCTGTTTTCCGCATAATGACCAGTGATGCGGCGGGCCATGTCCAGCGAACTGGCCCACAGCGGGGTGCACGCGAACAGGATTACAGAAACAACAATACGGAATAAACTCATATCTGAAAAAATTACTTATTCTCACCAAGCCGCACCCTCAGCAAGGTGTGGCATTCTTCCCCCGGTGTGCAAGTGGCACCATCCACCCCCTGAACCACAGACGAGATAGTCTTCAGCTCAGCACTATCCATCAACCGCCCCAGAGCAGCTGTATTCACAGAGAAGAGAATGGCCCCGGATACAGGAACCGGCTTGCAGGACGGAGTTGCAGACTCAGGGCCGTGCCGCAACAGAAGCTCGGTCCCCTTCACCTCAACACAAGCTTTCTCACGCGTATCACATGGCGCCGCGTCACAGAGTCTCTGCAGGCGGTCAGCCATTTCAGGCGCGCCGGCCACCTCGGCACGGAACGACAGGCTGGCAGGAGCCGAAGGAGTCCCACCACCAGCAGAAAGCAGGAATGCCGCGCTGCCCGATATCCTGGAGTTCATGTCCTGAGCAAAACAGATAAGAGACTCAAGATAACCACGATTCTTCTGAAATTCCTTCAAAACAGAGGATTTTTCACTCCGGAGCTCCGGCTTCAGCGTAGCCAGATACCCTTTCTGCAAGGTCTCCACATCATCCAACACCGCGGGAACATCCACAGCAGGCCCCCCCTGCAGCGGTGTCGATTCGATATACACGGCCGTATCTTCAGCAGTGGCTGAATCTGCATAGCGGATAGCACCGGGAGCAAGACGCTGAGGCCCGGCAGCGCAGGCAAAATGCAGGTAGAGCTCATCCTCTCCCCATACCATCATGCGCTCTGCCCCGTGCGACTGGGGTAGCATCCGGCTGCACAGGCTCTGCAGGGACTTGATAGAGGTTGCCGGCTCCTCCGCCCCCAAGCGGGAAAACACAGCCCACATAAACCCGGCAACATGATTAATATCAATCATGTTCATCTTCTCGCTCAAGGCAACAACAGCAGGGCTGCTGTACCCTATTGCCCAGGGCTTGCGCTGCATGCAGGAATCAAAGTTCTGCATCACTGGTGATGCCAGCAGGGAATCGGCATACCGGAAGGGGAGCTTCACCTCGTCAAGGTTGCTGCAGATGGCAAACACAAGGCGTTTGCCGACCATACGGGCCACTACATACAGACGAGCATTCTGCAGATTCTGCACCACCGCCGACTCCTGCTCGGGGGTTAGCCCGGCAGAAGAGAGATCAAGTCGATTACCATGAATACAGAAGCCCCGCCAATCACCTCGCACCGTTATCTCAAGCGGCGTATCACTGGCCATGGGGGCCATCATCGGCAGGACAGAAAGCTGCTGCAGGAGCCCCTGCCCCCCTTCTTTTGCAGACAATACAAAATAAACGGGTGCCACGTGGAAATCCTGCGTTGCCTGCACCAGGCTGTCTCCATCTGCAGCAAGATGCTCGCGCTGCACCGCAACAATGGCTCGTGCGGCAGAATCATGCGCATCTTCCGCCCAGGATTCAACCCTGTACTGGAGTTGAGCTGCAGAGATGACCCGGAACAGGGGCTCCAGACGCTTCAAATCTTCCACCCCGGCTGCAGATAAGCCCACAGCGAGACTGTCCAGCTTCGCGGCCATCTCCAGAACCGGCCCGGAAGCACTACCCAGCTGATGAACCATGGCTATCAATTCCCCCACGCGAGACAGGGCAAAGAATGAGTCGGTGTCTGCAGGCAAAGCACCAAGAGCCGGGAACTGCCGGGCCCGGGTTCTTACCGAGGCTTCGTCATCCGGCGAAACGGCCAGCTGCTGCAGAAGCTCCAGGGGGCTGGAGACATCTCCGGCGTATATGGGACAAACCGATAAGGCGGCAGCGAGGGAAAAGAGGGCTCGTATCTTCATTCCGCGTTCATTCTACCTATTTTCCACACGCAAGTAAAGCAAATTGCACGCCTGAGCGCCGCAGCTGTTCCTTTTGCAAAGTCTTCACAATTTCACAAACTGAAACTATGGCAGATTGACATCCCGCGCAGACTCCGCTATGATGCCCCGCATCCACACACCATGAGCAGCGAAGCGCTTCCCTTTTCACCCCCAGCTCTGGCAGATGCCGCCCGCATCTGCCCCGTGGTGGCAGCGGCGCAGTCCATGGCGAACGATTTATCTTTTGCCAATCTCTACCTGCTGCGCCACAAATACCAGACCACTGTGGCGGTGGAGAATGACATGTTATTCCGCCACTATGGAGGACGCGGCAGGCTGCAAGGCTATTCCTTTCCCTGCGGGCACGGAAATATGGAGACCGCGCTGCAACGCATCGAAACCGATGCCGCGCTGCGCCAGCGTCCCCTGCGCTTCTGCCTGCTCACTCCGCAGGATGCAGCGCTGCTGCAGGCCCTCCGCCCCGGGCAATTCACGTTTACCTGTGATGCCGGCGACTCGGACTACATTTACCGCCAGTCGGACTTATCATCCCTGCCCGGCACCGCCTACCACCGCAAGCGCAACCACATAGCGCGTTTTGAAAAGCTGTTCCCGGATTGGAGGTTCGAGGTTCTTACTCCGGCACATGCTCCGGAGGCACTTGCCGTAGCCCGTGAATGGCTGGCAGCCAGTCCCGGTACAGCGCTGGAGCACGAACTGCACGCCATTGAGCACGCCCTGCAGCACACTGCGGGACTTGGCATCTGCGGCGGACTCATCTACACCGGAGGCCGCGCCGTAGCCATGGCACTGGCTTCCTTCATTTCTCCCCGCGTAGCCGATGTGCACTACGAGAAATGCCTGCCCGGGTATCGGGAAGCATACCCCGTCATCAACCGCGAACTGGCCCGCATACTCGATTGTGACTGGATAAACCGCGAGGAAGACCTGAACCAGCCGGGACTGCGCCACGCCAAGGAATCGTACCGCCCCGCCCTCCTGCTCACCAAACAATCTGCCACCCCATGCTGACCTGCATTTTCACCCCCACCAGTTGCTCGCACTGCCGCCTGTGCTGTCATTTCCGCCGCCAATCCGCCTGGGAAACGCCTTTTCTGGATCCGCAGCTGGCTGAGCAGCTTGCGGAGCGGGGAATCCCGCTCTGCACCCGCGCAGACGGCTCGCTGAGCATTGCCCTGAGCTTCCACACCGATTCCCCCGAAGAAAGCTGCAACTGCCCGCTGCTCGACCCCGCCATGGGCTGTACCCTGCCACGACAAGAGCGCCCCTTCGAATGCCGGGTCTGGCCGCTGCGCCTCATGCACAATGAACAGGGCAACCTCTGCATCGGCTGCTACAGCGACTGCCCCGCTCTGGCCGATGCCGGCACCCGCGAAGCACTGGTAGGCCTCGCCACCGGCGAACTCCTGCCCCGCATGCTGGACTACGCCCGGCGCTTCCCGCAAAGCATCCGCCCCCTGGATGCAGGCTACACCATCATCTGGAGAAACTCAGAGAAGGCATAGAATCAATGCCATGAATCCCCGATATTCATTCCACCTCCTGATGGCGCTCTGCACGGCGTGTCTGAGTTCCTGCACACGGCTGAACCTGGTGGAACAACTTTCCCCGCCGGATAAAAGGGTGCCGATTATCGCCGAAAGCAGGAATCCTCACTTTACGGTATATGAGCTGGATGGCAATTACTACTTATTGCGTACCGTGTTCATGGGCACAGAAGAC
>JAZRBC010000069.1:0-1626 GCA_045634905.1 Akkermansia sp. | reverse complement strand
GCATGCTCTGCGTGAAATAGGCCGGCAGCAGGTGGTCGAAATCCACACAGCCGCCCTGGAACGGAGCCCTGTGGTCGCGGCTGGGCCATTGTACGTCGTTTACGTGAGCACCGAAGAGGTACGGCTTCAATTGGCGGAGGTATTGGTCATGATTCAGCAGCAGAAGATTGTGCTTGCGCTGAATGTGCCCGAAATCGTGCCAGTAGCGCACGTGTGGATTCTCAGCAAACTCTGCCATGAGTCGGGGCATTTCCCACTCTCCGGGCACTTGTTCAAAGTGGCTGCGGCCTTCCACTCCGAGTACAATATTCAGTTCTTTTGCCTTCTCTGCCAAGGTGTGCAGAGCTTCGCGGGCACGTTCGTAGTAGAGCGGAGCCTGTTTAGCCCTGCGGCGAACCAGTTCTCCCTTGCGGAGGGCGTATTCCTTGCTGCCTACCCACTCGTTGCGCAACTTGCGCTCCAGCTCACGGGTGGGGTGTATGCCTTTCATGAGCTCTACGTTGCCCATGTGCAGCACGACGTACTGCGCACCAAGGCGGGCCGCAACCATGAGCGTTTCCTGTGTGAGCCTCATGGCTCGCTCGCGGGTCTCCGGGCGGTGTGAGGTGAAGGGGTAGGCATCCGGCACATCGCCCTGGACCTCAATCGGGGCGGGGCAGAAGTTGTGCACTCCCGCCACCTTGATGCGCCCTTCATCCACCGCTTTGAGCAGCCCGGGCATCATGCTCAGGCTCAACCCGTGCGAGGCTTCGATGTATTCGAAGCCCAGTTCGCGGATTTCATCGCACATGGCACCGCCGTCCTTGTGGCGGCGGCTGTTCCAGCAGCTGGAAAAAACGTTCACGGGAGGTATTTTAGTGACATTTGCCTGTGGAATCAAGCCCGTTGTTGACATTTCTGCGCCTTGCGCGTATAATCTCGCGCGTGAGCGATTACCAGCAGAAAAACCGCGATTTTAAGCCGAAATACAAGGATAAGAAGCGTCCGCAGGGCGGTGCTCCTGCACCCCGAGTGCGGGCGTTCAAGACCGCAGATGCTCCGGAGGGCAGCGAGAACTGGGTGCGCCCGTGGGTGCAGTTGAAGTATTTTACCTACAACCCCGCCGTGTTCCCCCGCATGCTGGGGGCGGCAAGTCCGGATGCGGTGCAGGGTGGCCTTATCAATGTATACGATAAGAATGGTGACCTGTTCGGCGGCGGCTTCTGGAACCCGCAGAGCCGCACCCCGCTGCGCATGCTGGTGCATGGGCCGGATGTGCTCAAGGAAAAGGATCTGGAGGCCGCTATCCGCAAGGCAGTAGCCTGGCGTCGCCAGGATTGCAATCTGGAGGAAACGACTAATGCCTACCGCGTGATTCATGGCGACTCCGACGGCCTTGGCGGCCTGATTGTGGACCGCTACGCCGATGTGCTGAGTCTGGAAGTGACCACTCTGGGGGTGTGGCTGCGCCTGCCCCAGTGGCTGCCCCTGCTGCACGAGCTGTGTGGCACGAAGCGTCACGTCATCACGGTGGATGAAGGAATTGCCCGCATGGAAGGAATCGATGTGAGCAAGGCTCCCGCCAGTGAGCCGGTGCACAAGGTGCGTATCGTGGAAAACGGCGTGAACTTTGAGGTGGATTTTGCC
>JAZRBC010000068.1:0-6117 GCA_045634905.1 Akkermansia sp. | reverse complement strand
CAGAAACAACCATGAAAAAGCAGACAAAATACGTAGCTATGTTCGCGTGCGCGGCGGTGATGCTGAGCAGCTGCGAGATATATGATTACCCGGTATATACGAGTGGGTCAGTCACGGTGGGCGGGGCGCATGTGAGTACCTCTGTCTCCTGGACCAATGCCAGTTACGATGCGAATGGTTTCCCGATTTTCGGTTATTATTACGGGCGCCCGGTGTATGGTTACACCGCTGCGGGTGCTGCTATTTTCTCCATAGCAGCCATCACGGCGGCCTGTCTTGTGCCGGACTGGCGGCCTGCTTCCTGGTACTGCGGGCCCTGGCATTACCCGCCGCATGTGCACTACGTGAGCGTGCCGCCGCATTGCCCGCCCGGGCACCACCCCGGCCGCCGGCCGCCGCACCACGGGAATCCGCCCCGGCCGCCCCACCATCCTGCGCCGAAGCCTCACCACCACTCCGCACCCAAGCCTCACCACAGCAGCGCGGTGCACAAGCCTGCGCATAATTTCCGCCCCGGGAACCATGGTGTGCAGCACAAGCCGGCGGTGAACCAGCGGCCGAATCATGCAACCGCCCGCCCGCAGGCACGCCCTGCGCAGAATAACAAGCGCCCGGCGACGCAGTCCCGCCCTGCGGTGCAACGCCCGGCTGCTCAATCGCGCCCGGTCTCCCGCCCGGCAGTGCAGTCGCGGCCTGTTTCTCGGCCGTCGGTTTCTCGGCCGGCGGTGCAGCGTTCGCATGGTGGCGCCCGTTCGCACGGCGGCGGCCAGCGCGGCGGACACCGCCGCTGAGTGGGGGGAGCTCCGGCTATAGCCTGCAGCACCTGAAGCGTTTTTGAACAAAGAGCCCGTGCCGGAAGTACCCGGCACGGGCTGGTTTTCATTTCCGGTGTGGGGTTACACCCTGCTGCCGAAAGCCAGGCGGTCGTACTGCTCGTTGGCGTAGCGGTGCTGCGGGTGGCTGGTGCGCATGTAGGCTTCGTGCAGCGGGTGGGTCGGGTCGTGGGCAATGCGGTGGGCCTCCTGCCGGTGGTCGGGCTGGGAGCCGGTGTGCAGGGGCGCTTCCTCCATAAGCCCGGCGGCTTCGAGCATAAGCCGTGCGAAATCCGGGTTGGCGCGCAGGGCGGGGTTCTGCATGAGCTGCCCCACATCCACCCCGGCGCGCTGGCCCATGGTGTTCAGGAACGCGGCAATGCTGTTCATATTGCTTTCGTAGGCGGGACCCCAGCTCTGCTGCAGCTCGGCATCTGCCCGGGCCACCGCGGCCTCTGCCTCGTGCTGCATGTGCTCCAGGTGGCGGCGCCCCTCGGCGGAGTAGCGTTCGGCCAGAGCCGCCAGCGCGCGCGGCGGCACGCCGTACTCATAGGCCACACTGCCCAGCGCGGCCACCAGGCCGGAGTCCCAGAGCTCATCCGGCGTGTTTTCCGGGCGCTGCAGGGCGAAGTCCTGCGGCGCGGGCGGGAGCCCCACTGCCTCGCGGAATGCCTGCATGCGCGCGGCATCCGCCGGGTCGGGGTAGCCCTTCATCTTTTCGAGATTGGCGTAGCTTTTGGCCAGCGCCTCCGGGCGGCGGAATTTCGAGAGCGTGGCGGCGTAGGGCTGCAGCTCCTCGAAACGAGTGAACCAGCCGGGTTCGAACGCGCCATCTGCGCTCAGGAGCGCAGCGGGCAGGGTGGTGGTTTCCGTGGTGGTGGGTTCCGGGGTAGGTACCTGTGTGTCTTCTGTCTTATTCATCATTATGTTGTCGGGTTCGGGTTGCTTCCTGCCGCGCCAGCTCCAGCTGGTGGCGGATGACAAGGAAGATTTCTCGGTGCGCATCGCGGCGCATGGCATCCAGCGGGTCGTAGCTGCCCGCCTTGCCCTGGAACACGGGCAGATGCGTCTCAAAGCGGCGCTCCAGATCCGCCAGCACCTGCTCCCCCTCGGGGGTGGAGAAGAGACTGAGCAGCCTGCGGCGCTCCTCGCGCGCCTGTTCCAGCTGGTGGTTGCGGGCGTAAATCATGGCAGCGCAGGGGTGGGTGCGGGGTTGGTTTCTGCGGCGGCTTCGCGCTGGCGGCGCAGGCGTTTCACCGCCACCTCCGGGCGGAGCAGTTCCTCCGGCACACCGTCCAGGCGCGCCGACAGGCGGAACGTGCGGTCCAGGTCCACATGGTCAGCCAGGCCGGCATCCAGCCCGGCCATGAGCTGCAGGCGCTGCAGGGTGCGGGCTATGCCCTCGGACTGCAGGCGACGCATCACCATGGCCACTCGGCCCTGGTAAACCACCAGCGGCAGCTCGATACCGTTTTCCCCGCGCTGGTCGGGCTGCAGCACTGTGGCCGGGGGCTGCGGGAAACGCCCCAGTCGGAACAGCAGCGCGAACACCCGCTCCATGAGCGGCCGGAAATCGCTGGTGAACAGCGTGAACGAGGGGGAGAAGAGCATCACCCGCTCATTTTCCCGGGCATAAATCTCACTCGCGGTCATCTGCTGCTTCTGCTCGCTCCAGAGCTCCAGCATGGGGATGAAGAATGCGCGGCGGATTGACTCCTGCTTCTGCCGCAGGCGGTCCATGCCCACATCGTACCGCCCCTGGGTGGCCCACTCACGCGGGAAACCCAGGCTGGCGCTTTCCGGGTTGATGAGGGTGCGGCCGCCGGCGCGCAAATCCACCTCGCCCGCCTGGTTCGCGAGCTCCAGAATACGCGGAAAAGCCGCCACCTCGCCCAGCATATCGAGAATGCGGTTGAGGAACTGCGCCTGGCGGATATCCGGGTACACCAGGCGGGCAGGGGCCAGGCCGTATACCCCCTCGCCCCAGCGGAGAAAGCGGGTCACCATGTAAGGCATTTCGCGGTAGCCGCTTTCCTGCACCGTGCGGTGGTCATCCAGGCTGTAGTAAATGCTCTCAAAGGGCATGTTGCCGGCGTTGTCGCGGGAGCGGGTGCGTTTGCGGCGCGGGCGCACCACGTGCAGGAAGCGCAGCTGCCCTTCGTGCGGGTTGCGGCCGCTTTCCAGCATGCTGCGGGCGCGGGGGCCCAGCGCCCGCAGGCCGAATCGGGCACCGGCCTGGTGCGGGGTGAAGCAGAACTCTCGCATGTAGGTATCCAGGCTGCCCTCGTCATCCTCGGCGCACACGAAATCACCGCAGGGAATGTGGCGGAAATGCAGGTGGCCGCTGCGCGTGCTGCCGCAGTACAGGCTGCCGGTGCCCAGCCCCACGCGGTCCAGAAAGCACTCGTGGAGCTCGGTGTAGAAATTGCTGCGCGCCAGCTCCCGGTTGGCGATTTCGGAGCAGCGGTTGTACCAGGACTCCGCTTCATCCCCGGCATCCGGCAGCGGGCAGCTCCACTTGAACCACAGCTCGTGGCTCGGGGTGATATAGCTCATATGCCCGCTGGCCAGCTTCTGGCAGGCCTCCACCGCCGTGGTATCGCGCAGCTGGTGGGCAGCCGGGGCGGCGGCGGCGGAGCCCTCGTCCCCGGCGCCGGAGTGCTGGCGGCTGGGCAGCACATAGTGCCGCAGCTGCTCCCACCAGCTCTCCCAGGGGGCGCGGGCGGCCTTCAGGCTCTGGTAACTGTGCAGAAGTCCGTCCATCAGCCCAGGGTGGTGTTGCCCGTTTCCGCAGAGCTGGTCTGCCCGCGGCGGCGGTGCGAGTTGAGAATAGTGGAAAGCAGCCCCTTTTTCTGAGCATTGGTCTGCTGGGCGGCCTGTTGTGATTCCTCGTCGCTGCTCTGAGTGACCACCGGAATCGTGGTGGTGGCAGCCCGGTAATTGCTTGTGTTACTGAATCCCATGATATTTGGTGAGTTGTGTTGGTTCCTGTGGCAGAACACGGCCCAGGGCAGGCGGTGCGGGGTGGTGCTGCGCCGGCCGCGGCGGAAGCAGAGCCAGTGCAGCGGGGGCAGGGCAGCGGCCAGGCGGCGCGCCAGCTGCAGGTCGCCCGCCAGCAGGTGCACATACCAGGCATCAGCTCCGGCTGGCTCCTGCTCCAGCTGCTCCCACAGCTCCGGGGCGCTGCTTTGCACCGGTTTCATGAGCACCACCAGCTGCGGCATGAGCAGCACCACGCCCTGCGGGTGCTGCAGCAGCGCTGCTATATCGTGCTCCATGTTCCGGCCTGCTGCCTGGTAATAGGCGGCCGCCTGCGCTCTGGCATCCGTGTTCATGGAGGCGACTGTAGAGCAATCTGCCGCGCGCCGCCAGCCTGTTCCCCCCGGCGGAGCCGGAACCCACCCGGAATCCGGCACCGCCGGGGGGAATCGCTTTGCCACCCCCGCCCGGCCTGTGGCAGAGTGTGCAGCGTACACACACGCCACACCATGACTGATACAACACCACCCAACACAGCCCCCACCGCACTGGATATCTGCAACCAGGCACTCAGCCGCCTGGGCGAATCGCCGCTCACCGCCATTGACCCGAATGGCAAGCTGCCTGCCCGGCTCTGCTACATGCACTACCACCCCGTGCGCCGCGAAGTGCTCTGCGCCCACCGCTGGAGCTTTGCCACCACCGCTGCCACCCTGCAGAGCAGCGAAACACCCGACCCCGCCGCCCGCCACCAGTTGCGCCACAGCCTGCCGGCAGACTGCCTGCGCGTGCTCGGGGTAAGCAGCCGCAACTGGACACTCCGCGGCCGGGCCATCTACTGCGCGGCACCCGGCATCCACCTGCACTACATAGCAGATGTGGAGGACACTACGCTGTTTGAGCCCCTGTTCTGCGAGGCCTTTGCCCTGCGCCTGGCCTGGAAACTCTGCATCCCCCTCATCAACAGCACCACCGCCCGCCAGGCCCTGGGCGAGGAGTACCAGCGCATTGCCCTCCCCCAGGCTGCGCATGTGAACGCCGTGCAGCACCTCTCCAACGACTCGCACCCGCTCTACCGCCTCTGGCGCCGCAGCATGAGCCATATGTAGAAGTACAAAGGACAAATCAGAATATAGGCGGGCATATGCCCGCGGAATATAACACATTCAACATTCAAAATCCAACATTCAAAATTCCCCATCATGAAGGCTATCGACTTTGCCTGCCGGTTCCTGTCCCGCGTGCACCGGGATTCCCACTCCCCCGCGGCCATGCTGGTGCTCATCTCCGTGGGTGCCGGGCTCGAGGAGAAAGATGACATCTCGCGCCAGACCGGGCTTTCCCCCAGCGTGTGCACCACCCAGCTACGGCTGCTCATGGCCCGTGGCGAGCTGCGCTGCCCCAGCATCCTGGTAGAGCGCTATATCCTGACCCCCGCCGGCAAGGAACACCTCCGCCGCCTGTTCGATTTCCACTCCGCTCCGCCCCATGGCTAAGAAAAAGGAAAAGTTCCTTACGCTCGAAGAAAAACGCGCCTGGCTTGCCGGTGTCTTCCGCGATGCCAGCGGCGAATACTCCCAGGCGGATAAGTTCAAAGCCATGGTCGAGGACACCCGCCTTGCCATGCTTGAGACGGAGACCACCCGGGCCGCCGCCCCACCACCACCGCCCGGACTGCCGGCAGAGCTGCTCGCCCACCTGCCGCCGCCCCTGTCAGAAGATACATAGCCTGTCCGTGCCTCCCCGTCCGAGCCCGTCCCGGGCGAGGATATCGTCGCCGGCACGGCGATATCGTCAGCCGCAGGCTGATATCGTCCGAACGAAGTGAGGATATCGTTTATCCTGTGGCGGGGTGTGATAGGTTTTCCCAATGAATGGGGACGAGAAAGCCCTGGCTGGAAGGGGAACGAAATCGCGGCTTTCGCCGCCACGATATCCATGCTGCGCATGGACGATATCGGCACTGTGTGCCGACGATATCCGGCCCGCTTGTCAGCGGCCCGGACGTAGGGGCGAGGATATCGTCGCCGGCACGGCGATATCGTCAGCCGCAAGGCTGATATCGTCCGAACGAAGTGAGGATATCGTTTATCCTGTGGTGGGGTGTGATAGGTTCTCCCAATGGTTGGGGATGAGAAAGCCCTGGCTGAATAGGGAACGAAATCGCGGCTTTCGCCGCGACGAAATCCATGCTGCGCATGGACGATATCGGCACTGTGTGCCGACGAAATCCGAGCCGCTTGTCAGCGGCTCGGACGTAGGGGAAAGGCGGACTGGAGGTGGGTTACCTCTGGTTTCCGGCCGGGGGGCAGCAGCACTTCCACCA
>JAZRBC010000067.1:0-19059 GCA_045634905.1 Akkermansia sp. | reverse complement strand
GCACCCTTGAAGAAGTAGTAGCCCCAGCCCCAATCGGGGTCGCCGGACCAATCCGGGTCATAGTGGTGGCGGGGCTTCAGGAAGCGTTCCGGGTGGGGCATGAGACCCATGGCGCGGCCGGTGGGGTCCATGAGGCCTGCGATGCGGAGCTCGGAGCCGTTGTGGTTATCGGCATACTGCAGAGCCACGCAGCCGGAGTCGAGGTATTTCTGGGCATCACCGGGGTCGCACACGAGGCGGCCTTCGGCGTGGGCAGAGGGGAGCTCGAAGTTCTCAGGCAGGTAGGTGGTGTAGGGGCAGTTCGGTGCCACCTTCACCAGCTTGTCCCACATGCACTCGAAGCGCTCGCTCTTGTTCCAGATGAGGGAGGCCTTGGGCAGGATACCCAGCTTGGTGAGAATCTGGAAGCCGTTGCAGATGCCGAACAGGAAGCCGCCGTTGTCGAAGTGCTTCTGCAGGGCATCGCCCAGGAAACGCTCGGTTTCCAGCTGGGCCAGGCGGCCGCTCATCACATAGTCACCGTAGGAGAAGCCGCCGGAGAACACGACGAGCTGAGCCTTGGCCACGTGGGCCGGGGTGGCGGTGGCGATGGGCTGCACCTGGGTGGAGAAACCGGCTGCGTTCAGAGCGCGTGCGGTTTCCACGTCGCAGTTGGTGCCGGGGTATTTGAGAAGTAATGCGTGAGGCATATTAAAGTACGAGGTACGAGGTTGGAAGTACGAAGTATTTATCAATAGAAGGGGGTAAGACCATTCTTCCAGATGCTCTTCAGCTCGGCAATCTCAGCCTGCAGCACGGTGCTGCCCTTGGCGGTGATGGTGAGCTGACCGTCGGTGGTGGCGGAGCCGATGCGGGCGCAGGGGAAACCGGCCATGGCGGTTTCAAACTCAGCGGCCATGTCCTCGTCCACTTCCACGAGGAAGCGGCCGGTGCTTTCGGAGAAGCAGGGCACGGCGTTGTTCTGCCAGCCGTTCACGGTGGGCAGGGCATCCAGGTCAATCTTCATGCCGCCGATGCCGGAGAAGGCCATCTCGGCAGCAGCCACAGCGAGACCACCCTCGGAAAGGTCGTGGGCGGAAAGCACCAGACCCTGGGTGAGAGCCTTCTCGTAGTAGGCCTTGTAGAGCTCGTAGTTCTTCGTGCAGTCGGTCTGCGGCACCTTGGCGCCGGAGATGCCCTTCTGGCGGGCGTAGACAGAGGCACCCATTTCGTCCTCGGTGTTGCCCACCATGAAGATGGCGCTGTTGCTGCGGCGCAGGGAAGCACCGCGCACGTGGGAGGCGTCCTCCACCACACCGAAGCCGGAGCACAGGAAGGTCACGGGAATGTTCACCGGGCCGTCCTCGGTCTCGAAGTAGTTGTAGAAGCTGTCCTTACCGGAAACATAGGGAGCGCCGTAGGCCAGAGCGGCCTCGCGGATACCCTTGGCGCATTCCACGATGCGGCCCAGCTCGGTGGGTTCTTCGGGGTTGCCCATGCAGAAGTTATCCAGCAGGGCAATCTTGTCCGGGTTGGTGCCGGCCAGCACCAGCTGGCGCACGGTTTCGTCCACGGTGCCGGTGCCCATGGCGTAGGGGTCGGTCTTACCCCACTCCGGCAGAATGGCCAGAGCCAGGGACATGAGCTTGTCGGAGCCGTCGATATCGATGACGGAGGCATCCTGCGGGGCATCGGCACTGGCACCGGCCAGGGGCTTCAGCACGGTGTTGCCCTGCACCTCGTGGTCGTATTCGCGGATGATGGGTTCGCGGGAAACGATGGCGAAATCGCCGAAGAGCTGCTTGAGGTCGCCGGTCAGGTTGCTGTCATCCAGAGCGATGCCGGTTCTGGCCTCACCCTTGGTGAACACGGAGGTAAGCTTCTTCACGGGAGCATCGTGCAGCTTGGAGTTATCCATCTCCACCACGCACTCGCCGTTGTGCCACACGCGCAGCACGCCGCTGTCGTTGGACTCACCCAGCACGGTCATTTCCGTCTGGAAAGTATCGGCCAGTTTCTGCAGCTCGTCCAGGTTTTCCGGCTTCACAGCCAGCACCATGCGCTCCTGAGACTCGGAAAGGAAAATCTGCCAGGAAAGCATGTTGGTCTCCTTGAGCGGAGCGCGCTCCAGGTACAGGTTGCCACCGGTCTCGGAAAGCATTTCACCCGCAGCGGAGGAGAAACCACCGGCGCCGCAGTCCGTCACGAACTCGATGAGACCGCGCTCGCGGGCCTCCAGAATCACGTCCAGGGTCTTCTTTTCCTCGATGGGGTTACCAATCTGCACAGCCTGCTGGTCTTCCTCGGCAGAGGCCTCGCCCATGGCGGCCGAGGAGAAGGTGGCGCCGTGCAGGCCGTCCTTACCGGTGCGACCGCCGATGACTACCACGGCCAGGCCGGGCTTCATCTCCTTGGCGATGTCCTCCTGCGGAATCACACCAGCGGTGCCGCAGAATACAAGCGGGTTGTAAATGTAGGTCGGGTCGAACTGGATGGCACCGCTCGTGGTGGGAATACCCATGCGGTTGCCGTAGTCGCGCACGCCGTGCACCACGCCGCGCATGATACCCAGCGGGTGGATAATGTTGTGGCCTTCCACCATCTCCTGCGGCGTATCGGGAGCACCGAAGCAGAATACGTCCAGGTTGGCGATGGGCTTGGCACCCTTGCCGGCACCCAGAATGTCGCGAATCACGCCGCCCAGACCCGTGTTGGCACCGGCGTAGGGCTCAATGGCGGAGGGGTGGTTGTGCGTCTCGGCCTTCAGGCACACGGAAAGCTTGTCGTCCAGCTTGATGAAGCCGGCGTTGTCTACAAAGCAGCTCAGCACAAAACCGGGCTTCCTGGCCATGAGCTCCTTCGTGGTGCTCTGGATGAAGGTCTTGTACATGCTCTTGATTTCCTCCGTCTGGCCATCCACCGTGTGCTGAATGGTGGCGGCGAAAATGCGGTGCTTGCAGTGCTCAGACCAGGTCTGGGCAATCACCTCGAGCTCCACATCCGTGGGGTCGCGGTCAATCTCGCAGAAAATCTGCTGCACCACCAGCATATCCTCGGTGGAGAGGGAAAGTTTCATGTTCTGGCTCAGCGCGGTCAGCTCGGCTTCGCTCAGATTACGAACAGGAATGGTACGATATGTTGCCATAGTCAGGTAATGTTTCTTTACTTCGTAATTCGTACTTCGTAAATCGTACTTTTAATTGATTTTCCAGGTGTGGATGGCGGGGTTGCACACATCCTTGCAGAAACGAGCGGAAAGCGCGGCGGCATCGCCCTCGCCGAACACATAGACCTTCTGAGTGATGGTCAGTGCCGTGATGTTGAAGGGCAGACCCTTGCGGCCGCGGTAGTTGGTAAGGATAGCCTCTTTCTCCAGGTCGAGCGCACCCTTCTTGATGCCGTAGGAAATGCTGAACAGCTCGCCGCTCAGCGCCGGGGTTCCGTCCTCCTGCACCTTCTGGGAGATGGAGTCCACCAGCACGCTGCGCATATAGGCTGCGGCGGCTTCGGTGTCGCCCTCGCACTCGATGGTGTACAGGCGGGTGTGGTTGTACGTCAGCTGGTCTGCAATCGGGGTGTAGAGCAGCTTGTTGGCGTCCGTGGCCGACTGGAATCGGCTGAATACTTCAAACGTCAGTGTTGCCATAGCTTTGTTTCAGGTGTTTTTGCGCGGGCGCGCGTAAGGTGAAAAGGCCACCGGCGGGCGTATTGCCACCGGTGGCCGATTGAAAATTTACTTCTGCAGACGGTTGAGCACGTCGGCGTAGGCTTCCATGAAGCCGCCCAGACCCTGGCGGAAACGGTCCTTGTCCATCTTCTTGCCGGTGGCTACGTCCCAGAGACGGCAGGTATCCGGAGAAATCTCGTCTGCCAGCACAATCTGGCTGGGGTCGCTGGCCAGGCGTCCGAACTCAATCTTGAAGTCGATGAGACGCAGGTTGGCGGTCATGAAGAACTCCTTGAGCGTTTCGTTGATGAGCAGAGCCATCTGCTTGATGGAGGCGCACTCTTCCTCGGTGGCGGCACCCATTTCGCGGGCATAGTCATCGTTGATGAAGGGGTCATTCAGAGCATCGTCCTTGTAGGAGAACTCCACGATGGGCTTCTTGAATTCCGTGCCTTCGGCCACGCCCATGCGCTTGGAGAAGGAACCGGCGGCCACGTTGCGCACGATGACCTCCAGCGGCATGATGGAAACTCTCTTCACGAGCAGGTTGATGTCGTCCACATCGTCCACCAGGTGGGTCTTCACGCCCTTGTCCTCGAGCATGCGGTAGATGATGAGGGTGATAGCCTTGTTAAAACGGCCCTTGTTCTCGAAGTCTTCCTTCTTCACACCATTGAATGCGGTAGCGGAGTCCTTGTACTCCATGCGCAGAACATCGGGATTTTCCGTCGTGAACAGTCTCTTGGCTTTGCCTTCGTAAATAGGTTCCATGATTATACGCGGGGCTGTTGTGTACTCTCCCCGCGGAGAGTATACCCACCAGATAACCAAAGTCAAGCCCGAAGAAACTCCGACAGGCGAATTTTAGGCGACTCGGCACTTATCTGCGCCGCAGTGCCGGGGGGGCGTTCCCTGCTGCAGGTTTTCACCTGCCACGGATTTCTTCTCAGATGCTGCGGTTAAGCTTCTATGAGAACCTCCGTATCCAGGGAGACGAGCTCAAACAGCGCGGCGGCATTCTGCGGCGAGAGCCGGATGCAGCCGTGGGAGACTGGGGTGCCGAGGTGGTCCACATCGGCGGTGCCGTGGATATAGATGTAGCGCTCGCGTGTGTTGGCGTTCCGGGGCTCCAGCCCCTGCAGGGCGATGATGCGGGAGAGCACCGCATCTTCTCCCCGGCTGGCAGCCGGGTGCAGACCTACGGGGATACGGCTGCGGAATACGGTGAGGATGGGAGCATTTTCGCCATGCAGGCTGCAGATGGCGAAGCGCCCCAGCGGGGTGCGTCCGCTGCCGGGCTCGCAGCCGGTGCCGGCAGCGCCGGTGCTGCAGGGAGCGGAGAAGAGAACCTCGCCCCCGGAGGAACGCAGTTCCAGCAGCTGGGAGGCCACGGAGATGTGGATGGTGCTCATAGCGGGACTATTCGCCGAGGATGGTCCTGGCTATATCCTCGGCGGCATCCGGCCGGGAAAGCTTGCGCATGGCTTCTTCCATGGCGGTGCGGGCCTCGGGATTCAGGATGGTTTTGTGCACAAAGGCGTGAACCTTGTCAATACTGAGGTCTGCCTGCTGGATGAGGACGGCAGCCTCGTGGTCGGAGAAGGCGCGGGCATTGTGGGTCTGGTGGTCATCCGCCGCAAAGGGGTAGGGAACCAGCAGGCAGGCTTTGCCGATGATGGAGAGCTCGGTGAGGGTGCTGGCACCGCTGCGGGCAATGACACCATCAGCCGCGGCGTAGGCGGCAGGCATATCAGCGCAGAAGCCAAGCACGGTGATGTTGGGTGCCCCGCCGGCCAGGTCATTTACACGGTCGAAGTCGATGCGGCCGGCGATGACGAGGTAATGCACACCGGGATCGGCCTTGGCGGCTTCGATAAGCAGAGAATTAAGATTCCTGGCGCCCTGTGACCCACCGGTCACAAGAATCACCGGTTTATCCAGAGGCAGGTTCAGGCGTGTACGTGCTTCTTCCTTGGTGGGCAGGTTGCGGATTTCATCGCGAACCGGAGTGCCCACCACGGAGCAGGTGCTGCCGGGAAAGTGCTGCACCGCTTCCTTCATGCCCACCAGCACGCCGGTGCACCAGCGCGCTGTAAGCCGGTTCGATTTGCCGGGCATGGCGTTGGAATCGTGCACGTAGGAGCGCAAGCCCAGCGCGTGGGCCGCTTTGCAGGGAGGAAGACTGGTGAACCCGCCCATGCCCAGCACCACATCGGCCTTTTCCCGGCGCAGCAGTTTCTTGCAGCTGAAATAGGTGGCTGCCAGTTTCCAGAGGAAGGCAGGCATGCGCAGGGAGAGGGTGGGGGGCTTGGCAATGGCAGGAATGCTGTGGAATTCGAGGTCGCCGTACTTGCTGGAGGCTTCGGCATCCACCTCCTTCCGGGAGATGAGGAGCACCGGTCGGTGTCCCATCTTCCGGAGCTGCTGCGCCACGGCAATGCCGGGGAACAGATGACCGCCTGTGCCACCACAGGCAATGATGACGTTGAGAGATTTATTCTGGTTCATGGGTTCTGTATTTCCTTGAGTCGGCGTGCGGGCCAGTAATTCTGGCGGATGATGGGAGTGTGTCTCTGGATGCTGGTAAGCAGCCCGATGGAGGCAATGGTGAAGACGAGATTGGTACCACCGCTGCTGATGAAAGGAAGCGGCAGACCTGTATTGGGCAGAATGGCGGTGACCACCATCATGTTGAGCATGGCCGGCCAGAAAATGGTGCAGGTGATTCCCAGCGCCAGTATGCGCCCGAAGGTGTCATGTGTCTGCACCGCCAGCGCAAAGCCCGATATGGTGAGCAGAGTGAAGAGTATAACCACACCCGCGGCACCGAAAAAGCCCCATTCCTCGCCGATTTCGGCGTAGATGAAGTCTGTGTGCGCATAGGGCAGATTGCCATATTTCTCGATTCCGTCACCCAGACCCACACCGGCCAGGCTTCCGCGGGCAAAGGCCAGAATGGCAATCCACTGCTGGCGGCCAGCACCCTGGCTGTATGCCTGCGGGTCAAGCCAGGCTTCTATACGCTGCATGCGGTTGGCGCTGCCGGTCATCATCACATACAGCACGATGGCACCCAGCAGCATGGCCAGCAGCATGAGCCACCAGCGGGTGCCGGAAACAAACATAACGCAGAACCCGGACATGGCAAGCGCCGCTGCGGTACCCATGTCCTTCTCAATCAGGATAAGGAAAAGCGGAAGACCGAAGAGGAACGCCCCCGGAATCACAAACCCTTTCCAGAAGGTGCCGGCCATTTCGCGGTAGGTGGTGTACCAGTTGGCCAGGGTGAGCATGAGGGCAATCTTGGCCAGTTCGCTGGGCTGGAACGTGAGCCCCAGGTTAATCCAGCGCGATTCGCCGTTGATGGTCTTGCCGATACCGGGCAGGAAACAGCACAGCAGCAGCAGGACGCAGACCACCCAGATGATGAAGATGAACCGCCTCCATACGTGGTAGTTGATTCTGCTCAGGAAAAGCGCCCCTGCCAGCCCCAGCAGCGCAAACATGCACTGCTTGCCCAGAAAGGTATCATACCACGGCAGTTCGTCCTGCCCCGGCACGCAGGAGCCGGTACTTGCCACCATGACCACCCCCAGCACGAGCAGAAGGATGAAGCATACCCAGAGGCAGATGATGCTGACACGGCTGGTCATGGTGCGGGGCGGGATTCTTTATTCGCTGACCTTGAGTTTGTGGCCCACCTGCAGACGCTTGGCATCAGCAGTGGTCATGTTGTTCATCTGCAGAAGCTTGTTCAGAGAAATTTTGTATTTTTTGGCGATGCGGCCGAGATTTTCGCCACGCTTCACCACGTGGTATTTGGCTGTGTCCTTTACTTCAGGCTGGGCAGCCAGTGCGGCGCGGGCGGCTTCGGAATCCCGGGGAGCCGGCACGTTCAGATAGGTCCCGCTGGGCAGGTTGGTGCGGGCGGCCATGGTGCCGTTCGCACCCTTGAGCACGTCCTCGGTGATGCCATACTGGGCAGCGATGCGTCCCCAGGTGTCACCCGACCTGACCAGGTGGCGGAGCTGTACGGAGTCTGCAGCAGGCGCAGCGGGAGCCGGGGTCGGTTGCACTGCCACCGGCTCCACAGGAGCCACGGGCTGGGGCGCTGCCGGAGTCACTTCTTCCATGTTGATGGGAGCCTGGGTAATGTGTACCTCATTGCCGGCGGTAGCGGGGGAAGCGGTGGATTCAGTAGTCTGAGCCGTCACTACAGGCTGGGCAGGCGCAGGCTGCTGCACGGGTTCTGCCGGTGCCACCGGGGGCGGGATGATGGTGGGAGCTACCGCCAGACCACTGCTGCTTTTTGAGATGCTGCCGCGCATCATGACCCCGCCGATGACGAGGAAGTGCACCACGATGAGGCCCAGAATAACACGCAGTACCGTAGCGGGGCTGGTGCGATCCACTACGAGACCGGTGTCGGAGTGCAGGCGCTTCTGCTGCTTGAGATTGTCGTTGACAAAGGTCTTGAGGAAATGGCGTTTGGGTTTGGCCCGGCCAAGGTCAGAATTGCGGAATGCTGCTTTGGTGTCTCTTCTCATAAAATGGTCTGGTGTAACGGGAAAATTATAGGTTGAGCGTCTGTTTCACGGCGTTGCGGAAGCATTCGCCGCGCTGTACATAGCCGGTAAACTGGTCAAATGAGGAGGTGCCGGGGGAGAACAGTACCACATCGCCTCGTTCGGCAATCTGGTGAGCTGCCGCCACCGCTTCCTGTACGGTCTGTACCTTGATGACGCGGCTTACGGGGGCAAAAGTCTGCTCCAGCTGGTCGGCAATCTGGCCGAACACCACACAGGCGCGGGCTTTCTGCTCCAGCATGGGGTTGATGGCGGTGTAATCCAGCCCCTTGTCCTTGCCGCCTGCCAGCAGGATGATGGGGCGGGTCTGGGAGCGCACGGCGGCTTCGGTGGAGTGCAGGTTGGTGCTCTTGGAGTCATTCAGCCAGAGCACGCCGTCCATTTCTGCCACGGTTTCGCAGCGGTGGCCGGGCGGACAGAAACTGCGGATGGCGGTGGAGATGGTGGCATCATCCAGCCCCACGGCGCGGCAGGCCAGGGTGGTGGCCATGGCGTTTTCGGCGTTGTGAGCCTGCTCCAGCGAGGTGCCGCGCAGGGGGGTAAGCACGCTGCCGCCTTCGCAGATGGCGCCGTTTTCGAAATAAAGCTGGCCGGTGTTCACCACGGAAGAGAAGCCCACGCGGCGGGGTGCCAGCTCAGGCAGGTCTTCGCCTTCGCGCACGATGGCCAGGCCGTCGGCATCCATGTTCTCGAAGATGCGGAGCTTGGCGTTGTAGTAGTCTTCCACCCTGGTGTAGCGGTCCATGTGATCCGGGGCGAAGTTCAGCCAGATAGCCACCTCGGGTTTGAAATCGATGATGGTTTCCATCTGGAACGAAGAAACCTCCAGCACGGCGAACTCCGGCTGGGGCTCCATGAGCGCTACTTCGCTGAGGGGGTAACCGTAGTTGCCGCAGGCCTTGGCGGTCTTGCCGGCGCTGAGCAGTACATGCTCCAGCAGGGCGGTGGTGGTGGTTTTGCCGTTCGTACCGGTGATGGCGATGATGCGGCCGCTGTAGTAGTGCCAGGCCAGCTCCGTTTCGCCGATGAGGGGTGCACCGTGCGCGGTGAATGCCAGGGTCCAGGGGATATCGCCCTCGATGCCGGGAGAGAGAATCACCATATCTGCTGCGTAAGCTCGGGCCTGTTCCTCCGTGGCCCCGGCCACGAGAGAAACGCCGGGTTCGTTGCAGGTGGCCGAGGTGTTGGTGTCGAAGATGCATACCTCGGCAGCACCCTTGGCCAGCGCCAGACGCGCGGCGGCAATTCCGCTGCGTCCGCAGCCGAGTACCGCTATTTTTTTACCCGTGAGTTCCATGGTGAAAAAGTGTTGAAGATTTAGTCGATGAAGCAGAACGGCAGAAGTCCGATACCGAGCACAGCCAGGAAGAAGGCGATGATCCAGAAGCGAACGCAGACCTGGGTTTCGCTCCAGCCGCACTTTTCGAAGTGGTGGTGAATCGGAGCCATGCGGAAGAAGCGGCGGGGCTCGCCATACAGCTTACGGCTGACCTTGAACCAGCCCACCTGAATCATGACCGAGCATGCTTCGGCTACGAATACACCGCCAACGACAACCAGCAGCAGCTCAGAGTGCGTGCACACGGCTACGGTACCCAGCGCGCCGCCCAGGGAAAGGGAGCCGGTGTCACCCATGAAGACCTTGGCAGGGTGGGCGTTGAACCACAGGAAACCAAGGCAGGCAGAGGCGATGCAGAGCAGGTAGCAGACGAGGGGATTGTTGCCGGTGCCAGGGAACAGGACAAACGAACTGATGATAATGAATGCCAGGGCGGAAATAACCATGCAGCCGCTGGCAAGACCGTCCAGACCGTCAGTGAGGTTCACGGCGTTGGATGCGCCGATGATGACCAGCATGGCAAAGGGAATGAAGAAGATGCCCAGGTCCAGCGTACCGTAGAAGGGAACGAGCACGCGGGCAATGGTGGGGTCGAGGTAGTAGAGATACCCGGCACAGGCAATGGCAGCCACGGCCTGCAGGGCAATCTTGAACCAGCCGCTCACGCCGTCGGTGCTCTTCCTGGTGATTTTGGCCCAGTCATCCAGGAAGCCGAGGATGGCGGTGACTCCCATGACCAGCAGGCAGCATTGGAGCTTGGGGCTGCCCATGTCCAGGAAGAGGATGCTGGTGAGCATGATGAGACCGATAATCATGATGCCGCCCATGGTCGGGGTGCCTACTTTGGCCTGGTGCTCGGGGGCAAGAACGCCACCGCAGGCCTGGCGGATGGGCTGCCCCGCCTTCATGGCTCGCAGTACGGCAATGAGCTTCGGACCAATGAGCATGGAACCGATGAAAGGTACCAGCAGAGCCAGCAGAAGCTGGACTTCGTGGGGAATTTGACAGATGAAATTAAACATGGCTTACGAATGGGGTGAAAGTGAGGGGAAGAGTTCGTACATGCTGCGCTCCATGCCGGCGGAGCGGGAGCCCTTGAAGAGCAACGCATCTCCCGGCTCCATGAGCTGGCGCAGAGCAGCGGCTGCCTCGGCCGGGGTGTTTACCAGCAGGGCGGGGATGCTTTCGGCGGCGGCCTCGCACAGCGCCAGGGTCTCGGCGCATTCCGGACCCACCACCACCACGGCGGCATAGCCCAGGGAGGCTGCGCACCAGCCCATGTCGGCATGGGCGGCGATACCGCCCTCGCCCAGCTCACCCATTTTGCCCAGCACGGCGATGCAGCGCTTCGGGCCGCGCAGGGCGGCTACGGTTTCGAGAGCCGCTTTCATGCTCTCAGGGTTGGCGTTGTAGGTGTCATCCACCACAGTATAGCCATCCACCTCCTTACAGGCCAGTCGGCCGCGGGTGAGGGTGGAGGCGGAGAGCCCGGCGGCAATCTGCTGCATGCTGCAGCCGAGTTTCCAGCCGGCAGCAGCAGCCAGCAGGCTGTTGCTCACCATGTGGGCACCCGGTACGGGCAGGGAGACTTCTACTTCTTCCTCGCCGTCGATATGCAGGGTATAAGTGGTGCCGGTAGCGGTGCTGCGCGGGTTGAGCGCGCGCACGGGGCTGCTGCACCCACCCACGGGGATGGGGGTGGCGCTGGTCTGCGTGGCTATGTAGTCCGCAAAGTCATCCAGCGCAGGGTAAATCATATAGCCATTGGCAGGCAGGGAACGGGCTACGGTGCATTTTTCGGAGGCAATGGCCTGGCGGCTGCCCATGAACTCGAGGTGAGCGGAACCGATGGTGGTGATGATACCAATCTGCGGGCGGGTCATGCCACAGAGCGGGGCAATCTCGCCTGCGTGGTTCATGCCCATTTCCCATATAGCAGCTTCGGTACCCTTTTCCGCGCCCAGAATGCTGAGCGGCACGCCGATGTGGTTATTCAGGTTGCCCTTGGTCGCCAGAGCGTTGAATTTCTGAGAGAGCACCGAGAGGCACATGTCCTTGGTACTGGTCTTGCCGCTGCTGCCGGTGAGTCCCACCACATGCAGGGGCTCCAGCTGGCTGCGCCACCAGGCGGCCAGATTCTGCAGCGCCAGCAGGGTGTCTGCCACCTGCACTACGGTGCTGCCGGGGGCATATTCACCCACCAGTCGCGATACCACCACCGCGGCCGCTCCCTTCTGCGTGGCTTCGGCGGCGAAGTTGTTGCCGTCGAACCGCTCGCCGCAGAGCGCCAGGAACACGCAGCCGGGCACAATGGCGCGGCTGTCTGTGGTGAGCCCGGCGGTGATGACGCGGTCACCCTGTACCACGGCCTGTCCGGCAGTGGCGGTGATGAGTTCTGTGGTGCTCAGGTGGGTCATGACGTTGAAAAATCAGCGATTGCGGCGGCCTTCCGGCTTGCGGGAGGGTACGGAGATGCCCTCCGGGTTCTTTTCGGCGTAGAACTTACGCACCACGGCGGCATCGGAGAAATCGATGGTTTCGTTGGCGAAAATCTGGTAATTCTCGTGCCCCTTGCCGGCAATGAGCACGGCATCGCCGGGGCGGGACTGCTCCAGTGCCGCGCGGATGGCTTCCTCGCGGTCGGTGATGCGGTGCTGTTTGCTCTGGGGGATACCGGGCATGATTTCATCGATAATCTGCTCGGGGTCTTCGCTGCGGGGATTATCGCTGGTCACGATGCAGAGGTCGCTGTAGCGGGCAGCGGCTTCGCCCATGAGCGGGCGCTTGGTGCGGTCGCGGTCGCCGCCGCAGCCGAAGATGGTGATGAGGCGGCCGTTGCGGCAGAGCGCCTTCATGGTCTTGCACACGTTTTCCACAGCATCCGGGGTGTGGGCATAGTCCACAAAGCACTGCACGTTGTTCACGCTGCTTACCAGCTCGATGCGGCCGGGTACCTGAGGGCTCTGCGCCATGGCGGTGATGGCCTCGCTGAGCCCCACGCCGGAGCAGACCGCACCGGCGAGCGCTGCCAGACTGTTGGAAAGATTGAATTCCCCGATGAGCGGAGTACGCACCAGGTAGCTGCGACCCTGGTAGAGCAGCTCATACTGGCTGCCCTTCAGTGATACCAGTTTGGGTACCGCGCGGAAATCAGCCTGTTCGTGCTCGCCGAAGGTCCGGACCTTCATGATGGGATCCAGCTCGGCAGCCAGGCGGCGGCCGTAGGCATCGTCCAGATTAATCACAGCCACATTCTTGCGGCTGGCGGCGGCCATGCGCGTGAAAATCAGCTTCTTGGCCTGGTAATACTCCTCCATGGTACCGTGGTAGTCCAGGTGATCCTGGGTGAGGTTGGTGAAGATGGCTACGCGGAAATCAGTTCCGGTGGTGCGGTGCTGGGTCAGCGCGTGGGAGGATACCTCCATGGCCACGGCGCGGCAGCGGTTCTGTACCATATCGGCCAGCATGCTCTGCAGCAGGGCGGAGCCGGGGGTGGTGTTGCTGCTGGGTATGCGGCGTTCACCGTTGTCGAAGATGATGGTGCCGATGAGCCCCGCGCGCTGCCAGGCCGCGCGGTAGATGTGGTTCACCAGGTAGCTGATGGTGGTCTTGCCATTGGTGCCGGTCACACCCAGCACCACCATGTTGCTGCCGGGGTTGCCGTACCAGGCGCTCATCAGCAGCCCATTGGCTTCGCGGGTGTCTTTCACCTGAATCCAGAGGATTCCTGCAGCCTCAGCCTGAGGGGTAGCTGAGGTCTCAGCCACAATGGCTACTGCGCCGGCGGCAATGGCGCCGTCGATGGCGGTGTGGCCGTCGAACTGTGTGCCGCGGATGGCGACATAGCAACTGCCGGGCTCCACCTTGCGGCTGTCATCGGTAAGCAGCGTAAAAGGTTTGCGGAGTTTGCCGGTGATGGTGGCACCGGGCAGGATGGCGGATATGGTCTTGGTGTCCATGGCAGGGAAAAGTATCAGGTGATTTCTTATTTCTTTAGATTAGCAGATTCTTCTTTAGTAGCAAGATATTTTTCGTAGGCTTCGGGGTCGCTGGGGGTGAGATTGAGTACATTGATGAATCGCTCTGCGGCCGCGCGGAAAATGGGCGCAGCCACGGTGCCGCCACCGGGGTTGCAATCGGTGGGGTGCGGCTCGTCAATCACGGTCATGACCACCAGCTTCGGGTCATCGATGGGAAGCACACCGGCAAAGGAGACGGTGTAAAGATTTTCCGTATAACCGCCGCCTGATTTCACTTTCTTGGCGGTGCCGGTCTTGCCGCCGATGCGGAATCCCGGAATGGCGGCGGCCGTGGCGGTACCCCGGCCGCATTCGCCGGTGCGCTCAGTCACGCTTTCGAGCGCGAAGCGCAGGTCCCGCGCGGTGCTCGGTTTCATCACCCGGCAAATCTCCTGCGGGGCGCATTCATCATACACCGAACCATCGGCGGCGATAATCTTGTCGATGAGCCTCGGCTTCATGCGCACGCCATCGTTGGCGATGGTGGCATACACCATGGCCATATGCAGCGGTGATACGGCTACCGAGTAGCCGTAGGCAATACGCGAATAGTTCACGATATTCGAACCGTCGGCCAGCAGGCAGGCTCCGCCGGAAGGCAGGTCGATACCGGCGGGCTTGTTGAGCCCGAATTTCTCCAGGTATTCCTTGAAATTCGGCCATTTGCCCACCATGGCAATGCGGGCGGCCCCGGGGTTGCTGGATTTCTTGAGCACCCCCCATACCGGCAGGCTGTGGTAGTTGAACGGGCGGTCGCTGATGGCCTTGCTGCCGAAGCCCACGGAGAAGGGTTCGCAGTTTACCCAGCCGCGTATACCCATGAGCCCTTTGTCCACCACGGTGGTTACTGCCAGCACCTTGAAAGTGGAGCCCGGTTCATAGCGGGTCTGGCAGGCAAAGTTGAAATCACCGGTCAGCGGCTTGCCGTTGTCGTCCTTTACTTCGCCGCGTTTGAACTTGCCCTTGTGGGTGATGAGTTCCTTGGTGTTCAGATCGAATGCCGGGCGGCTCACCATAGCCAGAATATCGCCGGTTTTCGGGTCCACCACAATCATGCAGCCGCGCTTGGCGCGGAAATGGCGCATGCCTTTGTCCAGCTCCTGCTCCACGATGGTCTGCAGGCGCATATCGATAGTGAGCTTCAGGTTCAGCCCGTCCTTGGGTGCCATGTAGCGGTCATCCTCGTTGGGCAGCACCTGGCCGCGGGCGTTGTGGCGGTATTCGCGGATGCCGTCCACCCCGGAGAGGTAGCTCTGGAAATAGGCCTCTACGCCGCTCATACCCTTGTTTTCGTGGTCCACATAACCCAGCACGTGGCAGAGCATCTCGGGCATCACGTAGGAGCGGCGCAGGTTGGATTGCACGGCAAGTCCGCGCAGGTGGGCATCTTTCAGGGCTTTGCGGATTTTGGCACCAGTGTCGAAATTCATGCCCTTGGCCAGCACAATCTGGTTGCGGTAGGAGCGGGTGGGCAGCCCCTTGGCGGCGGCTTCCTCATTATACCTGGTGGTGGCAGTCTGGGCGATGCGTTCCACAATGTCCTCGCGGGTCATGTAGCGCTTCACTATCCTGCCGTTCACTTCCTCCTCGATTTCCTGGTGAGAGAGGAAGGGGTAGAGCACCTCGGCTACCAGTTTGTCATGCTGCTGGTAGTAGTACTCCATCTGCTTCTCATCATATTCCATGAGACGGTTCGCGCGCGCATCGCGCGGGTTGATGCGTGCGCGCCGCGCTTCCTTCTCCTCCGGGGTCATGTCGGCCTTCGCGTTGTTCAGCAGCTTGGCCCGGTAGTTGTAGAGCAGCTTGCGGCGCTCTTTCTCATCCGTCAGCGTTTCCCAGCGCGGGTCGTGCACCGCCTGGTTATAGGCCAGGCCTTCCACCACCGCGGTGATTTCACGCAGGTGGTAGCGGTCTGCTACCAGTTCGGTGTTCTGGATATTGTTGGTCAGCAGCTCCTCGTTGCGGTCCATGATGATGCCACGCTGAGCGGGGAGCCTTTCCTTGTCAATCAGTTCATCAGCAGCAATGCTGCTGTGGTTGCCGGCATCCACTATCTGCAGGTCCACCAGCCGCGCCACCACAGTGCACGAAATCCCCACCACGATACAGGCGAGGAACAGCGTGCGGCCGGCAAAGGGAACCTTGGTTTTCATGTGGCGGCTGGTTGATGATTAGCGGGTGATGACAGCGAAGCCGCTGTTCTGCAAACGGCGTGCAATCTCTATCTGGCTGCGGTCGATATCGCGCAGCTGGGAGCGGTCCTGGCTCAGGCGGTCGCGCATGGCCCAGCGGTTGGTCAGGGCATTGGTCTTGGCGCGGTGCTGGTTGGTGTTCAGGTTGCACACGGAAATCTCGCGGTGAAGGTTGTTGATTTCCGTACGCACCGCCACCTGGTCATTCTTGAGCAAGGCGTAGGTGATTCCTCCCGTCGACACGAGGATGGCAAAGAACACCATCCAGAGCAGGAAGCCGAAACTTACCTGGTCAGCGTAGCGGGAGCTGTGGGTTGAAGGTGGCATGGGGTGAGGTGATACAGCAGAAGGTGATTTTTTTCAGGTGAGGTGAGAGGAAGGAAGAGGATTTACAGCTTTTCGATGACGCGGAGTTTGGCGCTGCGGGCGCGGGGGTTGGCCGCCAGCTCGGCTTCGCCTGCCACGATGGGCTTGCGGGTCACCAGGCGGGCGGCATATTCCGGGTTGGGGCGCGGGGCCGGCCACTCCGGGCGGTCGATTTCCGGGCGGGTCACGCGGTCAAAGTAGCGTTTGACAGCGCGATCCTCCAGACTGTGGAAGGTGATGATGGCGAAGCGTCCGCCGCTCTTGAGCAGGCTCAGTCCGCTTTCCAGCAGGGCATTCAGCGCGCCCAGTTCGTCATTCACCGCGATGCGGAGTGCCTGGAATGAGCGGGTGGCGGGGTGCTGCTTGCCCTTGCGAGGCAGTACGGCGGCAATGATGGAAGCCAGCTGAGTGGTGGAGCTGATGGGGGCTTTGGCGCGCTCCTGTACGATGCGGCGGGCTATGGCGCGGCTGGCGCGTTCCTCGCCGTACTGCCACAGGATATCGGCCAGCTCGCTCTCTGCGGCGGTGTTCACGATGTCTGCGGCGCTGCGGGGGGCGGCGGGGTTCATGCGCATGTCCAGCGGGCCTTCAGCCAGGAAGGAGAAGCCTCGCTCGGCCTGGTCGACCTGCGGGGAAGAGATGCCGATATCGGCCAGCAGGCCATCCACCTGCTGCACGCCCTGAGCCTTCAGCAGTTCGGCGGCGTTGCGGAAATTGCCGGCTACGATGTGCAGGCGGTCAGCATAGGCGGCCAGTCGCTTGCGGGCCGCCTGGCGGGCTGCGGGGTCCTGGTCGATGCCCCACACGGTGGCTCCTCCCTGCAGCATCAGCTCGGTGTGGCCTCCGCCACCCAGCGTGGCGTCCACCAGCACACGGCCCTCGGCCGGCTGCAGTGCTGCCACGGCTTCATCCCGCAGCACGGTCACATGGTGGAATCCGGGGGCGGCTTCTGCGTCAGCATTCGTGTCAGCCTCGGGAGCCACGGCGGTTTCGGCCTGGCGGCAGCTTTCCTGCCACTCGGCAGCCTCGGCAGCGCTGATAGCCTCCACCAGCGGGGTGGGGCACCAGGTGATTTCCGGTGTGGCGGCTGCCCAGCGGGCTGCCAGAGCATCAATGCCTTCCTCGCCGCTCAGCTCCACCAGCACCGTGGCGGTGCAGGGGGTGAGGCGGTAGGCCAGCACCTGCTCCTCGCGCAGCAGCAGAGCTGCCAATGCGCCCACGCGCGTAAAAGGCTGCTGGCTCAGGGCACAGGTATCCAGGGGTGCCACCACGGCACGGGTAGACAGCTCACGCAGCTCTTCACCAAGGCGGGTCAGGGTGCCGCGGGCGCCTTTGATGCCCGCATCACGCATACGCGCGAGCAATTCGCGCCTGGCTTCCTGCCAGGCGTCCAGCTCAGCTGTGCTCAGCGCACCGCTTTCCCACATGGTCACCTTGTAACAGGTCCCGGATGGTGTGGCGGCGGCAGCGTGGTGTTCTGTGGCTACCTGGGTCATGTGAGAATGCCGAATACCTTATCCATTTCCAGTTTCGCCAGGGCCTCTGCTGTCTTCGTGGCCTCGAAGTCAGCCGGTGCCCAGATTTCGAAATACGACCCGCGACCTACAATTGTCGCGTTGTCCGCCAGTTTCAGGCGTTCGCGTTGTGCCTTGGGAATGAGGAGTTTACCCTGGCTGCTCACCTCGGCTTCGAAGCTCAGGCCGATGATGGTGCCAATGTAGCGGTTCACGGCGGCGGGGTCGAACCCACGTGCTTCTGCGTGGCTGCGAATCCCGTTCACCATTTCCTCAAAACTCTCCTTCGTGTAGCACTTCAGGATAGGATACCCTTCATTCTGAGCGTCTATCATCCACAGCGTAGCTCCCTGCGCGTCACGCCAGCCGGCCGGAACCGCCATGCGGCTCTTCGGGTCGAGCTTGTGCGTCACGTTGCCCGTGAACATCACTGTGGAGACACTATTCATGCTTTTGGGTACACTTACCTGTACCCACAGTACACTCCAATACACTCAAAAAGTCAACCATAAATTTCGCCTTGCCGGGAAATTCAGGTCGAATTTGTCAAAATTCTTTCTCATTCACTCCGAATTCATAAGTCAGGGTGTACCGGAGTGTACTGAATTTATTTTTCGGGGGTAAGAGGGAGAAATCGGGCCGGAGAAAAACCTGGATTGACACACAACCAGCGGGCAGCTATACTGACTCAGCAGCATGGACTACCGATACACAGACGGCACGCCGGTGTTCCCCGGGGATAAAGCAGCATGGAGAGATGCTGCCGGGGTGGTTGTATTCAGCCGGGGCGCGGGATTTGAGGGCTTGCTGCTGAAGACGGCGGCGGAAATTCTGCCGGTGTCGGAAAGTGAATTGCAATGGCAGCAGCAAGCTGTGGTGCCTCATTATCTGACCGGCGAGGAAATGCGGGAAGGGGACGTGGTGGAACTGGACACGGGAGACGCAGCTTACCCGACCCGGCTGCACCTGTTTCGCGCGCGGAGCCGGTTCGAGTTCTGGGAACCGGGGGAGGTGCTTTTTCTGCAACTTACCCGGTTGGATGGCGGTGACGCACCGCTATACTTTCCCTATACCGATGAGATCGGGTATATTTCGGAAGCCTTGCAGGAAATTCATTTCCTGCGGCGGGCGGGGAATTAAGCCTTGAGGGCATCCACGCAGATGGCGGACCAGGTTTCGAGGCGCTCATAGAGCGGGCCTGCGAGTTCATCGAGGGAGCGGAAGGGGAGGTCGGCCAGGGCCTTTTCATTAGGGGCTACCTGGTCATCCTGCAGCGGAGCGGGTGTGGTGTACAGAAGTGTACCGGCGTGGGAAATCAGGCCTTTTTGCGCTTTTTCTTCTTCTTGCCGCTGGCTTTTGACGGCTGCTGAGTCTGTTGTTCAATGGCTTTTTCCAGC
>JAZRBC010000066.1:0-4011 GCA_045634905.1 Akkermansia sp. | reverse complement strand
GCGCACAGCCCAGTTCACCAGACCGATACCGACAATCACCGCCAGCAGCATGCCGACGGTGGCCACTGTGTAGCCCAGGGCAATGCCGTCCTCCCAGCCGAAAGCGGTGAAGCTCTCAGCCATGCCGCTCACGGTGCCGTGACCACCCTGGAAGCCGATTTCCAGTAGGTTGCCGAAGCCTTCATTCACCCCGAAGAGCGGAATGAGCACGAAGCCGACCAGCGCAAAGCCGATTACATACTGCCCCCAGGCCAGAATCTGCCCGAAGCAGAGCTGCGGAAAGGCTACTTGCACCACCTTGCGCAGCGGGGGAGTCACCACCCCCAGAAACAGGGTGGCAAAGACCACATTAATCATGAACCCCGGCAGCTTGGCTACCGTGCTGATGACATCCGCCGGAATCAGCTCCGGAAAACACTGGAACAGAGCCAGCCCCAGAAAACCGCCGATGACTGAACTGGGCAGATAGCAGCGCTGCAGCAGCGGAATCATCACGCGGAGCACCTTGCCCAGCACCAGCAATACGGAAAGAAGGCAGAAAACGTAAATAGCGGTCATGATGAGGGAAAACTGACGCGGGGAAAATACCACAATACTCCTTCGAGGTCAAGTTAAAGGATTAACTGCCTTGCTTTGTGCTTGCGTGGGGGCGGTGGCTGGGTGTAGAATGCTGCCATGTCCCGAATTGATGACCTTTTTGCCTTTCTGAGCATTCCCAGTGTGTCCGCGCAGGCAGAGCATGCGGCGGATGTGGAGCGCTGCGCTGATTTTCTGGTGAATAAGCTGACGAGCATCGGCTTTTCCGCCAAGAAGTACCTGACGGATATTCACCCCATCGTGGTGGCGCACAGCCCGAAGGTGGAGGGCGCGCCCACGGTGCTGATTTACGGACACTACGATGTGATGCCGGTTGACCCCATCAGCGAGTGGAAGAGCGACCCCTTCAAGCCGGAGATTCGCGATGGCCGTGTGTATGCCCGCGGTGCTTCCGATGACAAGGGCGAAATCATGGCCATGATTCTGGCGGCGCAGGAGGTCATCGCGGAGGATGGCGCCCTGCCGCTGAATGTGATTTACCTGCTGGAGGGTGAGGAGGAGCGCGGCTCCGAGAGCCTGTATCAGTTCATGAAGCGCCCGGATGCCAAAGAGCTGCTTGCCTGTGATGTCATCATTGTGAGCGATACCGGTATGGCAGCCGTGGATATCCCCTCGTTCTCCTACGGCCTGAAGGGCCTCTGCTGCTTCGAGCTGGAGGTTTCTGCGCCCGCCATGGACCTGCACTCCGGTATCTTCGGCGGTGCTGTGGCCAACCCCATCACCACACTGTGCGAAATGATTGCTACCACGCACGATGCCGATAACCACGTGAGCATTGATGGCTTCTACGATGGCGTGATGGAGATTCAGGACTGGGAGAAGGAGAGCTGGAAGCGCGTGCCCGGCATGAGCAATGCCGAGCTGGCCGAGCTCACCGGTGTGCCCGAGCTGCGCACCGAAACCGGTTTCACGGGAGCAGAGTGCGTATACGCCCGCCCCACGTTTGAGCTGAACGGCATTTCCGGCGGCTACGAGGGCGAAGGCTCCAAGACCGTCATTCCCACCCATGCCATTGCCAAGATGAGCTGCCGACTGGTGCCCGGTCAGGTGCCTGAGAAGGTGATGGAGAAGGTGGAAGCCCATTTTGTGAAGGTGTGCCCGCCGAGCGTGCGCATGAAGTTCACCCCGCAGCACACCGGCGAGGCTTACCTGAGCGACCCGAACTCCGCCTACGGTCTGGCTGCCCAGAAGGCGCAGGAGATGACCTTCGGCAACAAGCCCGTGCTGGTGCGCGAGGGCGGTTCCATCCCGATTATTGCCGAGGTGTCCAAGGTGCTGGGCAAGGATGCTCTGTTCCTCGGTCTCGACCTGCCGGATGCCCGAATCCACTCGCCCAACGAGAACATGCGTGTGGAAATCTTTGAAAAGGGTATTGAGATGGGCAAGAATATGCTGCGTCTCATGGCCCAGGCCAAGTGATGGATGCCGTCACCATAGCCGATGTACACAAGAGCTTCCCCGGCCACTGGGGCAGGGGAGGCGTGTACGCCGTGAAAGGCGTGAGCCTGCGCATTCCCGAAGGTGGGGTGTACGGGCTCATCGGCCCGAACGGCAGCGGCAAGAGCACGGTCATGAAGCTGCTGGTCGGTCTGCTCGCGCCGGACGCCGGCTCCTGCAGCGTCTTCGGTCAGCCTGCCACCGCCACGGCGAATCGCCGCGAAATCGGCTTCCTGCCTGAAAATCCGTATTTCTACAAGTTCCTCACCGGTGAGGAAACCGTGCGTTTCTATGGCCGCCTGTGTGGCCTTCGCGGTGCTGAGCTGAAGGAACGCACCCGCGAGCTGCTGGAGCTGGTGGGGCTGACTGAGGCGAAAGACCGCCGCCTGCGGGGCTACTCGAAGGGCATGCTGCAGCGAATCGGGCTGGCACAGGCGCTGGTGCAGCGCCCCCGCCTTCTGGTGCTGGATGAGCCGACGGCCGGTGTTGACCCCATCGGGTCCCGAACGATTCGTGATATTATTCTGAGTATCAAAGAACAGGGAGTGACGGTGTTTCTCTGCTCACACCTGATGGAGCAGGTGCAGGAAATCTGCGACCGCGTGGGTGTGCTCTACCAGGGCTGCCTTATTGCCGAGGGAACCATGGACGAACTCACGCGCGATGACCGCCACAGTGAAATCACCCTCAGTAATCCCACCCCCGGGCTGCTGGAGCAGATTCGCCAGCTGGCGGGCGATTCCTGGCAGGGCTGCCGTCCCGCCCGCAATTCGCTCGAAACCGTTTTCCTGCGCGGCATTCAGGCAAAGCTGCGCGAGCAGGGACGGTGAAGATTCTGAATCTTGAATGTTTGATTCTGAATGTGCAGGTTCCCAGCGCCTCTGGCGCGGCCGAGATTCAGAATCCTTTTGCAATTTTCTTTACGCTTCCGCCGAGTCTGGTGGAACCGTAAAAGTTTTCCCGCATCAGGCGTGCGCAGGCCATGCGGAAATCGTCCATGCTGCGGTCCATCTGGGTGAGGTGTTTTTCGAGAGCCTGCCCGGTCATGGGTGCTGCATTTTCAGCGGCGTTGCGCTGGGTGCAGTATTCTTTGTAAAGCTTCGTAAGCTGCGGTGCGGCGGCATCTGCTGCTTCGCGATTGCGCACGGAATCCATCAGGCGGGTCATGGACTCCATGGTCTGAAGCATTTCGTGGGCGGAGCGGTGCTGTGCCGCCACGTGGGAAACGCGAGCCGCGGCCGGTGCGCTAAGCCCGGCGGTCATGAGCAGCAGCAGGAACAGAGGAATCCGGCGCATATTTTACTCTGCGCTGCCGGGCATGGCATTCATGATGGGAGCCAGCGCATCAATCAGCGCTTCGGAGCCGTAGGCATTGCTCATGCCGATGCTGATGACTGCACTCAGGAAATTCCCCGCGACCTGCTGTACCTCCTGCGGGTTGATGCTGCTGCGTACCTGTACCTCCACCTCGGTACTCGGGCGGGGCATGGATTCGGATTTCGTCTGCAGCGTCTGCAGACGCGCGGCTACCTCGCTGATCTGCGGGGCGGCGGCATCTGCGGTAGCGGTGTCTTTCACCCCGGCCAGAATGCCGGTGAGCTCCTTCAGGCAGCCCAGCACTTCGTGAGCCATGGTCACATATTCCGTGGCATCCGCAGGAGCGCTCTGCGCTGCGGGGGGCTGAGGTGTTCCGCCCAGGGAAATATCGGCAAAGGCCACCGGAGAGGCAAGCAGGCTGATGAGAAGAAGCTTTTTCATGAGCAATGGATTTATTGCCTGCATCTTACTCAAGAGTCCGTGAGCTGTCAATCATCATCTATGACTTCAATGGGTGAACGGGTCTGTTTCAGATTTGCTGGTAGAAGGTACGAGAGGTTTTGTGCATTCTTTGAAGCCTCAGGAAGTAAACTTGTCGTAGCTTCAGGAACAAATACCTCTCATCAAACAAGCCGCATGCCTTGGCCTGTATCCGCTTGA
>JAZRBC010000065.1:0-9510 GCA_045634905.1 Akkermansia sp. | reverse complement strand
CAGCGGCAGTTCAATTCCCTTTGCCCGGAGCTGGATGATGCGCACGCCGCCGTCAATCAGGGCGTGGGTGCGGGGTTCAATCTGTTCCGGGGTGGTATATCCCATATCCACAATGCCATAGAGGCGGCAGTCGGCGAGAATTGTCTTCATGTCTCTACCATGCCACAAAGTGCACAGGGCGGCAAGGATAAATGCGTGTATTCCGGCGGTCATGACATAGTTGTGACTTGTGAACAAAACGGGCAGGTACTATGCTCGGGAAGTTATGGAAACTTTGGTATCTAGTGGAATCATCGAGTCGTATTTCAATAAGTTGCAGAATAATCTGGTGCTGGATGCCGCCATTGTGGGTGGTGGTCCTTCCGGTATTGTTGCGGCCTATTATCTGGCGAAGGCCGGGCACAAGGTGGCGCTGTTCGACCGCAAACTTTCCCCCGGTGGCGGTATGTGGGGCGGCGCGATGATGTTCAACGATATCGTGGTACAGGAGGAGGCCATGGACATTGTCCGCGAGCTGGGGCTGAGCTACAAGCCGTACCGCGAGGGGACGTACATCATTGATTCCGTGCATGCCACCGCAGGTCTGCTCTACAAGGCCACGCAGGCGGGCGCCACTATCTTCAACTGCTATTCGGTGGAGGACGTTGTGTACAAGCAGGGCCGCGTGGGCGGCGTGGTGGTGAACTGGACTCCCGTGCTGCGCGAGGGGCTGCATGTCGACCCGCTGACCATCATTTCGAAGACGGTGCTGGACGGCACCGGGCATGATTGCGAGATTGCCAAGACCGTGGCCCGCAAGAACGGCGTGCGCCTCAACACCCCGACCGGTGGCGTGGTGGGCGAAATGAGCATGGACGCCGCCGAGGGCGAGCGCTCCACCATTGATAACACCAAGGAAATCTACCCCGGCCTGTTTGTTTCCGGCATGGCGGCCAATGGCGTGAGCGGCAGCTTCCGCATGGGCCCGATTTTCGGCGGCATGCTCATGAGCGGCAAGAAGGCTGCCGAGCTGATGGGGTCTGCTATCTCCGGCGAGTAAGTTTCTGAACGGAATTATGGATGCGGATGAATTGAAATACCCGGGTTCCCGCCGTATATATGTGCCGGGCAGAATATACCCGGAGGTTCAGGTGGGGATGCGTGAGGTGACGCTTTCGGATTCCCTGTTCCCGGATGGCACGACGGAGCCGAATGAGCCGGTCCGGATCTACGACTGCTCCGGCCCCTGGGGAGATGATTCCTTCCACGGCGATGCCGGGCAGGGGCTTCCCCGGCTCCGCGAGGGCTGGATTCGCGCCCGTGGCGATGTGCAGACGGATGCCGAGGGGAAACTCTGCGCTGCCGACCTGGCGCATCCGCCCACCCAGCGCGAATATGCGCTGCGCGGCATCATCACGCCGGAGATGGAGTATGTGGCTATCCGCGAGAATCTGGGACGCGAGGCTGCCTACAAGGCGGTGTACGATGAGTTCCCGAATGCGAAGACTCGCCCGGAAGCTGCCCAGCAGCTGCTGGATGAACTGGGCACGGGTATGCCCCGCCCCAGTGAGCTGGAGTCGCAGGCGGGGTTCTCGCCCGAGTCGCTGGTGCGGCGTTCGGACATCCATTACCAGCACCCTGCCGAAACGCATCGCGGCGGCCACATGCCCGCGTTCTTCACCCCTGAGTTCGTGCGCGATGAAATTGCCGCCGGACGTGCGTTGATTCCTGCCAATATCAACCACCCCGAGGCAGAGCCCATGATTATCGGGCGGAACTTCCTCTGCAAAATCAATGCCAATATCGGCAATTCTGCTATCTCATCAGGTATTGAGCAGGAGGTGGAAAAGCTGCGCTGGGCAATCCACTGGGGGGCTGACACCGTGATGGACCTTTCCACCGGCAAGGATATCCACAAGACCCGCGAGTGGATTCTGCGCAACAGCCCGGTTCCCATTGGTACGGTGCCCATTTACCAGAGCCTGGAGAAATGCGGCGGCAGGGTGGAGTTCCTCAGCTGGCCGATTTTCCGCGATACGCTCATCGAACAGGCCCGCCAGGGGGTGGACTATGTGACGATTCATGCCGCGCTGCTGCAGCGCTTTGTGCCGCACACCGCCCGGCGCGCCACGGGTATCGTGTCCCGCGGTGGTTCCATCATTGCCAAGTGGATGCTCATTCACCAGCAGGAGAACTTCCTCTACTGCCACTGGGATGAAATCTGCGATATCCTGGCTACCTACGATGTAGCTATTTCGATTGGCGACGGATTGCGCCCCGGTTCGATTGCAGATGCCAATGATTTTGCCCAGCTGGCTGAGCTGGAGGTGCAGGGCGAGCTGACCCGCGCCGCCTGGGCCAAGGGGGTGCAGGTCATGAATGAAGGCCCCGGCCATGTGCCGCTGCACCTGGTGCCGGAGAATATGCGGAAACAGCTGGAGTGGTGCTACGAGGCGCCGTTCTACACCCTCGGTCCGCTGGCTACGGATATTGCCCCGGGCTATGACCACATCACCGGTGCGCTCGGCGGGGCACTCATTGCCCAGCGGGGCTGTGCCATGCTCTGCTATGTGACCCGCAAGGAACATCTCGGCCTGCCGGACCGCGAAGATGTGCGCGAGGGTGTGGTGACCTACAAACTGGCTGCCCATGCGGCCGACCTGGCCAAGGGGCATCCCGGAGCCCAGCTCCGCGACAATGCGCTGGCCAAGGCTCGTTTCGAGTTCCGCTGGGAGGACCAGTTCAACCTCTCGCTCGACCCGCACAAAGCCCGCGCCTACCACGACCTCACCCTGCCGCACGCAGGTGCCAAGAAGGCTCACTTCTGCTCCATGTGCGGCCCGGATTTCTGCGCCATGAAGCTCACGCAGGAGATTCGCCAGACGCAGGGGAAGGCATAAGCACTGATTTCCCGGAAAACAATATCCCGCACCCATTCACGGGGGCGGGATGTTGTTTTTGAATGTAGAAAGTAGAATTTTGAATGTGCAAGTTACCCGCGCCTTTGGCGCGGCAGTATCAATGCGCGCTCCGCGCGCCTAACTACAATACTTCGTACTTCGTAACTCGTAATTCAAATTCCAATTTATTGGGGCCGTCATTTAAACTTTGGGACACGTGTGAGTGCTCCGGTTTGCTCTGAAATCTATGCGCAGGCGTCAGCGGAAACGATATCCAATCCTACGGATTGGACGATATCTGCCCCTTGCGGGGCAGACGATATCACTACGTGACGATATCCTCACTGCGTTCGGACTTATAAATCATCCACCAGGGAAGTGCTCTTGGCGTAGGCGGTGGAGCGGGCTTCGAAGAAGTCGGTCTTGATGAGGTTGGCATTGCTGAACTGGCTGACCCAGTCGCAGGCGGGAGGCTCGGTTTCGTGGCCTTCGTAGACTGGGGCAAAACCTAAATCCTGGCAGCGGCGGTTGGCGAGGTAGCGGATATAGTCGCGCACCATGCCGGTGGTGAGGCCGGGGATGTCATCGCCGATGACGTAGCATCCCCAGGCGATTTCCTGCTCGGCGCCTTCGCGAATCATGGCTCGGTACTCGTCCACCTTTTCGGGGGTGAAGAGCTGGGGCTCCTCGCGCTGAAGCTCGCGGATGATGTTGCGGAAGAGCCAGAGGTGGGTGCTTTCATCGCGGTTGATGTAGCGGATTTCCTGAGCGCTGCCGGGCATCTTGTGGTTGCGTCCCAGGTTGTAGAAGAACATGAAGCCGCTGTAGAAATACACACCTTCCAGAATGAAATTGGCCACCAGGGTGCGGGCAAAGTTCTCCGGCGTGCGGTTCTGCTGGAACTCGTTGTACAGGTTGCCGATGAAGGTGTTGCGGCGCAGCAGGTGCTCGTCATTCCTCCACTGGTAGAGCACCTCCTGCCGCTGCTGGGGCTCGCAGATGGTATCGAGCATGTAGCTGTAGCTCTGGCTGTGCACCGCTTCCTGGAAGGCCTGGATGCAGAGGCAGAGGTTCACCTCGTTGGCGGTGATGTATTCGCCCACGGAGGGGAGGTTGGCGGTCTGGATGCTGTCCAGGAACACGAGGAAGGACAGAATCTTGTCGAAGGCGCGGCGCTCGGCTGGGCTGAGGCGCGGGTAGTCCTTCACATCGGCCGCGAGGTTGATTTCCTCGGGAATCCAGAAGTTGTTCATCGCCTGGCGGTACCACCCGCTGACCCAGGCGTATTTCATGTTGTTGAAATCGTTCAGGTTGGTGGTGTTGCCGTTGATGATGCGGCGGGCGGCGGTATCGGTGTCGCCCTGCGGGTTAAAGAGCGGTCTGCGGGTTAACTGGCACATAATTCACATTCTTCTACTTCTAAGCTGCGGGAGCGGATGTAATAGATGGTCTTCACCCCGCTCTCCCAGGCGAGGATGTAGAGCTTGAGTATCTGGCGGAGGGTGTATTCATGGGTGATGTAGAGGTTCATGCTCTGCGCCTGGTCGATGTGGCGCTGACGCACACCCGCTGCCCGTACTGACCATGACTGGTCGATGTGGTGGGCATTTTTGTAGAGCCAGAGGGTGCGCAGGGTTAAATCCGGCGCCACGCGGGGCATGAGTCCGCTCTTCTTTTCCTCCAGGAAGAAGAGTTTCATGACGGGGTCGATACCGGCGGTAGTGCCGGCGATGATGCTGGTGCTGCTGGTGGGGGCCACGGCGAGCAGCCAGGCATTGCGCAGGCCGTGGGTGGCCACGCGGCGGCGCAGTTCCTGCCAGTGCAGCGCGGTGTAGCCGCGGCGGTCGAAATAGGCACCGGTCTGCCACTCGCTGCCCTCGAAGGCGGCGTAGGAACCCTTCTCTCGGGCGGTGTCGCAGCTGGCAGAGATAGCGGCGTGGTTAATCTGCTCGAAGAGCTTGTCCGCGAAGTCGAGGTGCTCCTGCGTTTCCCAGTGCAGCCCCTGCCTGGCCAGCATGTGGTGGTAGCCGCTCACGCCCAGTCCGATGGGGCGCATGGAGCGGTTGGTGAGCTCGGCATAGGGCAGGGGGTAGAAGTTCAGGTCAATCACGTTGTCCAGTGCGCGCACGGCACTGCGGGTGATTTCTGCTACTTCCTGCGGGTTGGTCACATCGATGCGCCCCAGCGAAAGACTTGCCAGATTGCACACCACGAAATCGCCGGGTTTTGTGGTGGTGACCACCACGGTTTCGCCGTCTACGGTCTTCACCTCCTGGGTGAGGGATTCGCTGGCGCTCATATTCTGCGCGATTTCGGTGCAGAGGTTGCTGCAGTAGATGATGCCGCGGTGCTTGTTCGGGTTGGCGCGGTTCACGAGGTCGCGGTTGAAGGCGAAGGGTGTGCCGGTTTCTACGGCGCTCTTGAGGATGAGACGGATGATATCCTTGATGGGTACCACGCGCTTGTGGATGCGGGAATCGGCCACGCAGCTGTGGTAGCGCTCCTCCCATTCGTCGCCGTAGCTGTCCTCCAGCGCATAGCCTTTCACGCTCTGCACCTCGTGCGGGCACATGAGGTACCAGTCGCCCTCGATGTTGTCGCGCGCCTGCTGCCAGAAATAGTCGGGGTAGCACACTGCGGGGAACACGTCGTGCGCCTTGAGTCGGTCGTCGCCGTTGTTGGTGCGCAGGGCGAGGAACTCGGGCAGGTCGCGGTGCCAGGCATCCAGATACACGGCCACAGCACCCTGGCGCACACCCAGCTGGTCCACCGCCACGGCGGTGTCGTTGGCCAGGCGAATCCAGCGGATGACGCCGCCTGCCGCTCCGGGGAACCCGCGGATGGCGCTGCCGCTGGCGCGCACCTTGCCGAAGTAGAGCCCCATGCCGCCGCCGTATTTGCTGACCTGGGCGAAGTTGTCGATGCTGCGGTAGATGCCGTCCAGACTGTCGGGCACGGTATCAATGAAGCAGGAGGAAAGCTGGTGGAAGGGTTTGCGGGCATTGGCCAGGGTGGGGGTGGCCATGGTGACTTTCAGCGTGCTGAGCATGTCGTAGAAGCGCTGCACCCACTGCAGGCGGTTCTGCTCTTCCTTCATGGCCAGATGCAGGGCAATGCCCAGGAACATTTCCTGCGGGCTTTCCAGCACGGCTCCGGCATGCGTGCGGATGAGGTAGCGCCCGTGCAGCAGCTCCAGCCCGGAGTAGTTGAAGAGTTTGTCGCGCTCCGGGCGCAGCATCTGCTCGCAGCTGTCGATTTCCGCCTTACTGTAGTGAGCCAGAATGTAGGTGCCGTACACTCCTTCCTTGGTCAGGTGGGTGATTTTGTCGTGCAGGTTGGTGATGCCTGCCTCGGCTTCGTGCTGGCGCAGCCGGGCGCGGAAACGAAGCAGCCAGAAGCGCGCCGCCAGCATTTCCCAGGCGGGGGCATCGCGGGTAGTCAGTTCGGCGGCAGCCTTGATGAGAGCCCCCAGAGCGGCTTCGTCGCTCTGGCCGGTCTTGCAGAAGCTGCGGAAACGGGCCGTGAGCTGGGGCAGGGCGTATTCTTCCTCGGGGTATTCTTTCTGCAGCTCCTTGAGGGTGGATTCCAGCTCCTCTCGCTCTGCGAAATGCGCCAGCAGCTGCTCACGGGCGGCGCGTGCGCGGCTGCGCTCGTTGCGGTACAGGATGAAACTCTTGGCCGCTTCGTAATGCCCCGCTACCATCAGGCTGGCTTCCACCAGGTCCTGGATGCTTTCCACCGCCACCAGTTCCTCGTTCTGGGCCAGCAGCTGTTGTTCTATGCCCGCTGCCAGGGCGGACGCTTCCTCTGCGGCATCGCTGCGTCCCACGCTTTCGAACGCGAGCCGGATGACCCGCTCTATCTTCTCCCGCTCGTATTCCGCGGTCCCTCCGTTCCTTTTCCGTATCTTCATGGCTCCACTACATCTTGTATGCGTGTCGCCAGTTTACCCGCCTATCTTGAAAAGTCAAGCAAAATAGTAGGATTCAATGGAATTATTTTTAACACGGAGCGCAAGCGATTGTAAATGTGATGTATTGCCGGAATCCTACTGCTCATCTGCCTCCGGTTCCGGAAGCGTTTCGTCCGGAGTATCGGATGGTTCGTCCTGTTTACCGGAAATAAGCCCCATCTGTTCCATGATGTAGTTCATGGCCATCGTCAGCAGGGTCAGGTCATCCAGCCAGCCCAGCACGGGGAAGGCATCCGGTACAAAGTCGATGGGGGTGACAACGTACAGCAGCACCACGGCGATGATGGTTTTCTGCACCATGGTGATTTTGTCGGAGGTGAAGAACCCGAAGAACTGCTTTACTTTGGCCGCCAGTTCCTGGTTCCCCGTGCGCGATATCCAGCGGTTCACTTCCTGCTTGAAGTTTTTCTGTTTCTCGGGGGAGGAGACCAGCTCCGTGGCTCGGGTCATCATTTTGCTGATACTGTCGCGCGACAGGGTGCTGAAAAGTCGCCGCACGAAGGCGGTGCGTTTATCGCTGCCGATGGCGGTGAACCATTCTCCCAGCTTGCTGCTGACCTGTGGGTTCGGGTGCTCGTTATTCCGGCTCATAAGTTGTCGGGTTGTTGTTTTTCTTAGCATGGCACAAATGCCTGTGGATGCCAAGTAAAAAAAAAGATTGAAAACTTCAAATAAATATCTCTTTCAGGTGCGCTATGTTCTTGTACAGGCACAACCCCCTGTTCCCAGAAAAATGAACAAGAACTTCCTGAAAATGCTCCTGATGTCCGGTATGGTAGTAGTAAGCTTCTGCAGCTGCGACCACTTTGCTCTTGAACTCAGCCACTATGCGAATAACCTGGCATGCCATTCGGTAGTGCATCCGCAGCCGGTAGTAGTGCACCATCACCATGACCCCGCGCCGCCGCCTGTGGTGGTGCATCACCACGAACCGGCACCGCAGCATGTGGTGGTTCACCACAAACCGGCAGCCCGTCCGCAGCATGTGGTGCATCACAAGCCCGCGGCTCCGAAACCCATGGCTCATAACAACAAGCCCGCGGCTCCGAAACCCAGGCCCGTGGCCAGCAACAAACCGGCGAATTCGAAACCTGCCGCAAACCATAAGCCGAACGACCGCGAAAAACGCCGCGCCTGATATAAGCCGCCTTTTAACCCCTGTCCCCATTTCCGATCATGAACAAGAATTTCCTTAAAATGAGCATCCTCGTCGCTGTAGCCGCCCTGGCCCTGAGCAGTTGCCACTGCCTGCACCATCACCACGGCCACGGTTCTTACCGCGGCGGAGGTCACCACCACCACATGAGCCATCACCACGGCTGGCACAGGTAAAAAAGGCCCGGTAGCGCATGATTTAACAGCGCGATAAAGGGGAAGTTGTTTTCGGAGCACGGGACTTCAGTCCCGATTAAACTCTCCGTGATTTACGGGACTGAAGTCCCGTGCTCCGATGAAGCTCATGCCGCGACAATATCCTCCCGGCGTTCGGGCTGCCCCCAGAAACGCGGCGCGTCTCTGACCCCGCGCTGGTCCACATACCGGGTACGTAGCAGGGCGGCATCCCGGTGCCCCATTTCGAACTGCAACTCGGTGTAACTGCGGAAATAACTCAGGTGGTAGCTGGCAAAGGTGTGGCGCAGGGCATCCTGCCGCCAGCGGTGGCCCGCGTTGTCCCACCCGGCCTGGCGGCGCAGCTCCCGCCAGTGCTTCTGCCAGTTCGGCGGGCATATTTTCTGCGCAGGCTCCTGCTGCTGCCGCTGCAGAATCCTCTGCAGCGGCGGGTGAATCGTCACCCGGCGCGCGCCGCCCGTCTTGCTGTGGCCCGGGTGTATATAGATAGCCCGTTCCTGCAGATCCACCTGTGCCCAGCTCAGCCGCGCCACCTCGTGCGGGCGTATCCCGGCGTAAAGCATCATCCCCACCGCCGCTTCGCAGATGCCGCCCTCGTATTCTGCCGCGGTGCGGGTTATCTGCTCAATCTCCTGCGGGTTCAGAACCGGCAGCGGCATCTCCCGCACCTGCGGCCGCTCCACGCGCGCTACCGGATTCGCTTCGCACCAGCCCCGCTTCACCGCCGTGCTGAACACCCCGCTCAGAATCGCCCGCGCCTTGTGCCGCTGCGCAGGCGATTCAAACGCCTCCTCCAGCCAGGCCGCACATTCCTCCGGGCAGATGCTTCGCACCCGCCGCTCCGCCAGCCCGCGGCAGCGCTTCATGAGCCGCCGGCAGATATAGCGGAAATCCACCAGCGTGCGCACCCGCCGGTGCTGCCGGGCCGCCAGCGCCTCATCCACCGCCTTGCGGAAGCTCACCGTCCGCTCCTGCCGCTGCAGTTCCCGCGTCCCCAGCGCCAGGCACTTCCGTACCCGCGATATTCTCCCCCGGTTCGCCGCCAGCGCCTCGCGCGCCAGCATCGCCACCTGTACCACATCAAGCCCCGTCCCCCTCAGAATGACAAGCGCTGCGTATTCTTCTTCCGTTATCTCGTGTTTCATAAGCAAAATTCTTGGCTGCGGTTTTCAAATACGCAAGGAAAATCATCTACCATGCTCATTTTGCTACTACGCGCGCTGATGCATTAGTTTACAATAGGCAACATCCGTCTCAGACATGGAATCCGGCACCCCTTCAGTATAAAAAATTGAATTATTTCCATAT
>JAZRBC010000064.1:0-37238 GCA_045634905.1 Akkermansia sp. | reverse complement strand
CGCTAGCCCTCATCATATCATACTCCGACCGCCCCGGTCAATGCCCGGATTCGTCAACTTCGGAGGCTCGTGTTATATGCTGTGGTGTTAAGAGAGGCTGTGCTAACGACTCATTCGTAACATGGAGGCTATATAGCAATCTGCTGATGATGGATGGTGAAAAATCAGGAGATTAGTCGCATTCCAAGTGCGATGTACAGTATATTTTTTCCGAATGTTGATTTTATTTTTCTTAGACACCATCACAGGGAAAAGTCTTGACGGATTTTTTACCATGGCGCTATCTTCAAGCCTTTTATTTAAAGGATTATTCTTTTTATAATCACGTTCGCACTTGGAAAGAGGTATACTGCGTTCCGTATCAGGGGTGGGGTTCCTCCTCTTGCAAATCAATCAGAAATATGAAACTACATTTACCGAAAGTTTTGTTGGCTATAGCTATCTGTTCGCTGAGCTATGCAACTGCTGCTACGTGCAGCGATATTGTGGATGAAAATGGCGCGCGGATTACTGAAATCGTCAAGGAGTATGGATCAGGGTATACCGGTAACGGATACGGTGTTTCCAATCGAGAGAATGGCGAACCCATTGAATCTATCGTTCATACAATCGGAGACGGTGCATCTTTAGATTCAGTCCTCGGTGGCATACATATTGCTTCGGGGGCAGATGGTAACAATAATCACCATAATGACGCACCGCTTATTGATGCTGGAACGGATACGGTTTCTGTGAAGAACGGTGTTATTATCAACGTGGAGGGAGGTTTTGTTGGCCAAATCCTAGGTGGCAACAGTATCAGCTCCGGTGGTGAAAAGGCTGTGGAGGCGCTTGGAGAAAAAGTCAATGTCGGGTCCATTGTCATCAACGTGACCGGCGGTGAAATCGGCTGGGCTGACAAACCTGGCGAGGAGGCTATCATGGGTGGCGGTGGCCGCTGGTGTGGTACTGCAGATGCCGCGGGCATCGAGATTAATATTTCCGGTGGTGTTATCAATAACAAGGTGTATGCTGGTACCAATGGAGGCTCTACTGGTTACACCGAATTGAATATTACTGGTGGCGAAATCAACGCGGATGTGTACGGCGGTGGTCGCAAAACTTTTGGTAAGGTGCTCGGCGATACTGTTGTGAATATCTCTGGGGGTACGATTAATGGAAATGTGTATGCAGGTGGTAACCAGGACACCGTGGAGGGTAACGCCTACGTAACAGTTAGTGGTAATGCTGCTATTAGCGGTACTATATACGGTGGCGGCTCTGATGATGCCAAAGTGCTCTGCTCTAGTATTCTGGAGATTCAAACAACTCAATCTCTTAAAATTGCGGACTTTGATGAGGTTAAGGTAAGCAACGTGAATGCTACGTTCGAGACCTTTACGACAGCAGAAGGCGGCACAAAATTCAATGTCGGTAGTGGCGCTACCTTGACGTTGAACGAAGTTGTCATCAACGGGCAGAATAATGCCATTGTGCTGAGTGCTCTTAGTGAAAATCCGGATGGTAGTGTCTCATTAGAAGGTACGAATGTTCTTTTTGAGAGAGCATGTTTTACAATCGTTTTGAGCGATGATGCAATAGCGAACGCAGGAACCTTAAAGTTCGATTTGGTTGCATGTGATGTTATGACTATGTTCTCGCTCGACACAAATTGGCTTGATGCGTCAGATGTTCGCTTTGTTCGGGAGGATGGCACTGAATTCACTCCTGCCGATTTTGAACTCGCATCTACGCTTAATGCGGATGTGGACTTGAATAATCCGGATGATACACTACATGGAATAGTTGTGACCGTTTCTCTGCCGCAGTCTTCTATTCCCGAGCCTGCTACCGTAACGCTGAGTCTTCTGGCTCTGGCTGGACTGGCAGCACGTCGCCGACGGAAGTAAGAGCCGATGGCAAAGCACGATAAAAAAAAGATGTTTTTGTGAGTGTGATTCGGGCCGCTACCGAGAAATCGGTAGCGGCCTGTTGTGTTATGCGGGGTGGTGCAGGAAATGTGCGAATCCGTGCGTAAAATAAAAAGCGTGAAAAACTTGACAGAGATGCCGGGATGCGGTATGGTAGCGCGCGTTATGGCAGGTCTCATCATAGCGCCGAAGGCGCGCATATTTCATGGTCACGACTGGGTGTACGGCACAGAGGTGCGCACGGTATTCGGGAATCCCCAGCCCGGCGATGTGGTGTTGCTGAAGGATCAGCGTGACCACTACCTGGGGTCTGCCATGTATAATCCGCATTCGCAGATTGTGGCCCGGCGTTTTTCCCGCCGCAAGCAGGACTTGGACCGCGATTTCTTTGCCCGCCGCATATCGCAGGCGGCGATGCTGCGCGAGCGCTGGCTGCCGGGTGAGGAAATGATGCGCCTGGTGTGGAGCGAGAGCGACGGCCTGCCGGGGCTGATTGTGGACCGCTATGCGGATGTGCTGGTGGTGCAGACGCTGACGATGGCGATGTACCAGCGGCTGGGACTTATCAAGGATATTCTGGGCGATTTGTTCAATCCGCGCAGCATCATTGTGCGCAATGATTCGCCGATGCTGGTGGCAGAGGGGATTGAACAGTCTACCTATGTGGCGTTGGGAGAGCAGCCCGAGCCGTTTGTGGCTTCCGGGCGCGGTATCCGGTTCCTGGTGGATCTGGCCACGGGACAGAAGACCGGATTGTACTTGGATCAGCTGCAGAATTATCAGGAGGTGGCGCGCCTGGCACGCGGCCGCCGGGTGCTGGATTGTTTCTGCAACCAGGGTGGTTTTGCGCTGGCCTGTGCCAAGGCCGGTGCGGCGAGTGTGACGGCGGTGGATATTTCTGAGGATGCCATTGAATCTGTGCGCCGGAATGCCGGGCTGAACGGTGTGGAGGTGGAAGCAGTGGCGGAGAATGCCTTTGATTTCCTGAAACGCGAGAGTGACAAGGTGCGCAATGGTGCCGACCCGAAGTGGGATATGATTATTCTGGATCCGCCGAGTTTCACGCGCAACAAGAAGAGCCTGAATGGCGCGCTTCGTGGTTATAAGGAAATTCACCTGCGCGCGATGCAGATGCTGCCGGTGGGTGGTGTGCTTTCCACGTTCAGCTGCTCGCACCACATCAGTTCCAATTTATTCAAGCAGACTATTGGTGAGGCTGCGGTGGATGGTCACTGCACGCTGCGCCAGACTCATGTGCACGGGCAGAGCCCCGACCACCCGATTCTGCTGAATATCCCCGAGACGGAGTACCTGAAGGGCTTCAGCTTCGAGATGGTGCCCGGACGCTGAGGAAAAGCCTTGCAAAACACGCGTTTTGTGGTAACCTAGTGGGCCCATGATACGCGTGTTTTCCCGACTTGCCTTTCTTGCTCCTGCGCTGCTGGTTTGTCCGTTGTATGCCCAGCAGGCAGAGGTGACTGCGACTGCTCCGCAGCCGGTGGCTCAACCAGCCGAACCCGTGCAGGTTGCGGTGCTGGGGTATGGCAGCTTTGCGGTGTCCGAGGGGACGCGTGGTATTACGGCCACCAATTTCCGCGCGCAGATGGAGTACCTGAAAGCGCAGGGGATTACGCCGGTATCGCTGGCGGATTTTGTGGCCTGGCACCGCGGTGAGGCCGGGTTGCCGGCGCGCAGTGTGCTTATCACGCTGGATGAGGCGGATGCTTCGGCCTATACGGTGGCGTTTCCGGTGCTGCGTGAGTATGGTTTCCCGTTTGTGGTGTTTGCGGATGGTCGTAATTTCAAGGATGGCGGAAGCGCGCTGAGTCTGCACCAGCTGCAGGAGATGCAGCAGGCGGGCGGGGCTGTGGGCAGCCGGAGTATGAACCGCCCGCAGGCTTGTGACTGGCAGTATGCGCTTCAGGCTGGCCCGGATGCCGCGCAGAAGATGGCAGAGCGAGAGCTGGGGCTTCCGGCTCAGCGGATAATGGCTGCTTTCGGGAGTTGTGAGGCTTTTTCGTATCCGCGGGGCTATGCCAATGAGCTGATGGTGGAGAATCTGGCTGTTTATGGATACCGCGTGGCATTCGGTAACCGCGAGGGGAAGGTGGAGCGTGAGACTCCGGCCTACCTGCTGAACCGTTACATGATAACGGATATGGCGACTTTTGCGCATGCTGTCAATTTCCGCAGCGAGGTGGATGATGCCCGGGTGCTGCACCTGGTGCGCGAGACCGCCGCGCGGCATCTGCCTGTTTCTCAGCCGGTGGAGGTGCAGGCACCGGAGGCTGCGGTTCAGGCTTTTCCGGACTTTCTGCCCAACCAGGCAGCGCATTCTGCCGAGCAGCCGCCCCTGCCTCCGGCGGTGACTCCGCTTCCCGGACACGAGGAGCCCGGGGAGGTCCAGCCCGGCGCGGTGCCCATTCCCATGCCTGTGCTGAATGAGGATGCGTGGGCGAATCTGAAAATGCCGGAGCTGCCGTTGCGCCCGGTGAGTGCGCTGCCCGCTGCGGGTACGCTGGTGAAACGTTCTGCTCTGGGTGACTGGGTGACCCGCGAGTTCCCCCACCCGGAGGTGCCCCGCGAGCAGACCCGCGTGGCAGTGCTGGGGTATCACAATTTCAGCAATACGAAGGCAGTGAGCGATATGCGCATGCGGACGGCTGAGTTCTGCCAGCAGATGCAGTATATTCAGGATGCCGGGCTCACGGTTATCACTATGCAGGATTTTCTGGAGTGGCTGCTGGGCAACCGCTGCCTGCCGGAGCGCTGTGTGCTCATCACTATTGATGATGGCTGGCGCAGTGTGTATACCGATGCGTTTCCGGTGCTGAAGGCATACGGGTACCCCTTCACCTTGTTTCTGTACACCTCGTATCTGAGCGGGCGGGGGCAGTCGATGACTCCGGAGATGATTCGTGAGATGCAGGCCGCCGGGGCGACCATTGGCAGCCATTCGACCAACCACCTGTACCCCAGCCAGTGGAAACGCTACGCAGAGGACTCCCCGGAGTACGCTGCCCAGCTGCAGCAGGAGCTGCCGGATTCGGTGCAGAAACTGCAGGGAATGTTCGGTACCTGCAGTACCTACTGCTACCCGGGAGGTTACAATACGCCTCCTATGCTGGAGACCCTGCGTGCCAGCGGCGTGCGAGCGGCGTTTACGGTGCTGGAGCAGAAGGTGACTACTCTTGAAGACCCTCTGCTGGTGCATCGGTACATGGTGTTCGGTACGGATGCCCGTATTTTCCGGCGTGCGGTGAATTTTGACGGCGAGACCGGTGTGAAACCGACTGCCCAGGGAATAACTGAGGCCCGGGAGCGAGCCAGAGCCTTCTTCCCCCAGGCGTTTGAGGGGTTGCAGTCCGCTTCTCCTGCTCCCGGTTCGAAACCTGCCAGGAAGCCTGCCGCCAGGCCGGCACCGGCTCCGGCGGTACCGGTGCTGGAGGATATTCCGGAGCCGACGTATACGAAGGCGTAATTGCACATGTTTTTGAGTGGACAAGCGCGGGCTGTGTGGTTATAATCTGGTGTCCTCATGTTGAAACGCTGCTACAGTACACAGGAGAGCCTGGCGCGCTATTGGGCGCTGCAGGCAGTGGAGTTGTGTGAAGATATTGAGGATGATAGCCTTGCAGAGCCGAGTTCTCTGGTGCTGGCCGGGATTGAAGCCATGCACCACGACCGCCGGGTGGTTGTGATAGGGGCTGAGGATTGCGGCAAGTCCGAACTGCTGGCCGGTATGGTGGGGTGCCCGGTGATGGCCCGCATCGAGCCGCAGCATGCGTTTCTCCGCTGGCGGTATCTGAACAATGATGGCGATGCCGCCCATTGCCGTTTCCTGCCGGAGCCGAATCTCTGGGGGCTGGAGCTGGTGAATACCCGCGACTGCAGGCTCCCCGAGGTTGCCGCAGAGGTGGCACCGCTGCTGCCCGGGGCAGATGCCGTGGTGGCGGTGGTGGATGCCCGCGCGCCGGAGGCTTCCCCGGTGTGGGAGCTGCTGGCTCCGCTGGCAGAGGAAGGCGGACCCGCCTGCGTGCTGGCGCTGACCCGGGTGGAGCAACTGGATGCGGCTCACTGCGTGACTCTGACCGAAAGCGTGCGAGAGCTGAGCCGCACCCGCCTGAATCGCGTGCTTCCCGTGTACCAGGTGCAGGTGAACCAGCCTGCGCAGATGGATGAGTTCGGTTCCCGGGTGGTGGAGGCCATGGAGAGCTCCAGCGGCGGTTTGCGCGCTGCTATCCGCGAGGTGATGCGCCGCGGCTCTGATCTGCTGTACAAGCAGGGTAGTGTGCTGAAGGCCCGCGATGCCGTGGCGCGCACAGACAGTGGCTTCCTGCAGGGAGTGGAGCAGGAAATTGACAATTTTCAGACGCGGCAGATGCAGGGGGTGCGCAACTGCGTGCTCAACTATGCTGCTGCGGCTCAGCGCTGCATGCCCCGGCTGCTGCACCGCGTGCGCCGCAGCCTGGGCTGGTTCATTTCTCCCGTGGTGTTCATACGCCTGGAGAGCTACGGCCCAGCCTGTGAGAACCTGTACTACCGCCTGGTGCTGGATGATGTGGCGCAGCAGCAGGAGGAACTGGACAAGCAGTTTGCGGTGTCCTGCGCGGGACACTGGCGCAGCGTACGCCCGCGTATGAAGCAGACGCTGCACTGCGAAATCGGGGAGTTCCCGGCAGAGACGCTTGAAAGCGAGCTGGGGCAGTTGCGCCAGCGGCTCCAGTCTGCACTTTATGAGCCGTTCCGGAATCTGAAGCTGCGCAGTTCCTACGCCTCGCTCTTCAAACGTCAGGTGGATTGGATGCGATTCATGCTGAGTTGTTTCTGCGTGGCAATCACGGTGGCAGGCCTGCTGGGGTTCGCGGCGCAGGAAGGGCTGGCATACGTTTTCCTGGCAGCGGCCGCGGGGCTCTGGCTGCTGGGTTCTCTGTTCCATGTGCTGGTGGTGCGTAAGATATGCTCCATTGTGCGCACCTCGGCCGAGCCGCTGCGCGAGTGCCTGACCGGACACATGACTGACCTGGTGCAGGATATGATTGTATCGCGTGTAGCGGCCTACCGCCGGCTTTACACCGAACCCCGCAAGAAGGTGGCGGATTACGAGACTTCACTGGCGCCGTTGCAGCAGCGCCAGAGCGAGATTTTCCGCCAGCTCCGCTCGGCAGTACCCCGTGTGTAAGCAGTGCCATGCAGTACGATTTGTTCACCCCTCACGGCGAAAGTCCGCAGCAGCCGCCTGCTGAGCAGCAGCAGATGCCGCTGGCGGCGCGTATGCGCCCAGAATCTCTGGATGAGGTGGCCGGGCAGAAGCATCTGCTGGCAGAGGGGAAACTGCTGCGCCGCGCTATAGAGACGGACCGCTTCTCCTCGCTTATCTTTTACGGACCTCCCGGTGTGGGCAAGACTTCGCTGGCCTATGTCATTGCCCGCAGTACGAGCGCTTTTTTCGTGATGCTCAATGGCGTGGAGTCGAATGTGAGTGAAATACGCGCCAAGATTGAGGAAGCGCGCACCCGCATGGCGATTCACGGCCAGAAGACGATTCTGTTTGTAGATGAGTTGCACCGCTTCAATAAGGCCCAGCAGGATGTGCTGCTGCCACACCTGGAGAAGGGCACGGTCCGCTTCATTGGCGCCACGACGGAAAATCCTTATTTTGCCATTAATTCGGCGATGCTGAGCCGCTCCCAGATTTTTCCGCTTGAGCCGGTCTGCGCGGAGGATATTGTGGAAGTGATGCGACGCGCGGCGAAGGATGATAAGCGTGGACTGGGATACCTGCATTTCGAGGTCTCAGACGAGGCTCTGGAGCACCTGGCGCTGAAGGCAGATGGCGACGTGCGCAAGGCGCTGACAGCCCTTGAGGTGGCGGTGCTTTCCACCCCGCCGGGGAAGGACGGCATGGTGCATGTGAAGCTGGCTGAGGCTGAGGAATCCATTCAGAAAAAAGCCATTCGCTACGACCGGGCGGGAGATGGTCACTATGATACAATATCTGCGTTTATCAAATCGATGCGCGGCAGTGACCCGGATGCTGCTTTGTACTGGCTGGCGTTCATGCTGAATGCGGGCGAGGATATACGCTTCATTGCACGTCGCCTGGTTATCTGTGCCAGTGAGGATGTGGGGCTGGCGGACTCAAACGCGCTGCGTGTCGCGATGGATGCCGCACGGGCGGCTGAGATGCTGGGCATGCCCGAGGCCCGGATTCCGCTGGCGCATGCTACGGTTTATATTGCGACGGCGCCCAAGAGCAATTCTGCCTACATGGGGGTGAATGCTGCTCTGCAGGATGTGAAGGAGGGGCGCACTCTGGCGGTACCCGACCACCTGGCTACCCCCACCCGTAAGAAACTGGCTCGCCTCCGTGGGGCTTCGGAGGAGGATACCCAGTACAAATACGCCCACGATTTTGATGACAACTTTGTACCCCAGGCGTATCTGCCCGAGGGGCGGGTGTACTACCACCCCACCACCAATGGCATGGAGCTGCGCATCACCGAGCGGATGCAGTACCTCCGCCAGCGCCGCGAGCAGGACGGAAAGTGAACCGGCGCAGCTCTGCAGACTCATTCTGCTAGTTAAATTGGACTTTGGTGGCATGAACTTCATCGGAGCACGGGACTTCAGTCCCGCAAATCTGGAACAGCCCCGGAAGTGGGACTGCTTGTTATTTACCGCTTGACGCGAAGGGGGCAGGAATGGTAGAATTGCCCCATGAGTACTAAGTTCAGTTGGGAACTGCGCCCACTGGACGGAAGTGTGGATTTTGGTGAAGAGCTCAACCGGCAGCTGCCGCTGCTAGTGAGAAAGCTACTGGCCCAGAGAGGCATTTCCGGTCGGGAGAACGCGCAACGGTTCCTGAAACCCAGGCTGGCGGATCTGGGGGACCCTTTTGCTATGCGGGAGATGGATGCAGCCGTTGAGCGCATCTTCCGCGCGGCAGACAACGGCGAGCACGTCTGCATCTATGGCGACTATGATGTGGACGGCGTGAGCTCTGTCACCCTGCTGCATACGGTATTGAGGGCTTATGGAATCCGCACAGACTATTTTATCCCGGTGCGCACGCGCGAGGGCTACGGCCTGAGCGAGGAGGGCATGGCGAATGCTATTGCCAAGTGCGGCGGAAAACCCGGTCTGCTGATTTCGGTGGACTGTGGCACCTCCTCGGTGGAAGAAGTGGCGTGGTTGCAGGAGCAGGGCATAGATGTGGTGATTCTCGACCACCACGAGGCCAGCACCCAGGGGCGCCCGCCCGCGGTGGCCGTGGTGAATGCCAAGCTGGAGGATGACAGTCCGTTCACTTACCTGTGCAGTGCCGGTGTTGTGTTCAAACTGGCGCATGCCATGCTGAAGCGGCGTCGCCTGCCGCAGTTCGATTTGAAGCACTACCTGGATGTGGTGGCTATTGCCACGGTGGCGGATATTGTGCCGCTGGTGGAGGAGAACCGCCTGCTGACCCGCCACGGGTTGCGCGTGATGGAGAGTGGCGGCAATATCGGCATACAGGCGCTGAACCGCGTGACCAACCTGAACCGCCGCCCGAGCGCCAGCCATGTTTCTTTCCGTATAGGCCCCCGGTTAAACGCGGCTGGTCGCATGGACAGCCCGCAGGATGCGCTCAACCTGCTGATGACTCGTGATGTGGCTCGCGCCATGGAACTGGCTGAGCGGCTGGAACAGCATAACCGCGCCCGCCAGCAGGAGGAGGAAAAAATACGAAACGAGGCGATGGAGATGCTCTCCCGCACCTTTTCGCCTTCGCGAGACAATGTCATCGTGCTCGGTTCCCGCACCTGGCACCCGGGCGTGGTGGGCATTGTGGCCTCGCTGCTCATGCGCCGCTACCATAAGCCGACCTTTGTCATTTCACTGGACGAGAATGGAATAGGCAAGGGAAGTGGTCGCTCGATTCCCGGGGTGTCGCTGGTGCAGGCTATTCATGCGTGTGCCGATACACTTATTTCCGGCGGCGGGCATGATATGGCAGCCGGGCTGGTGATTCACGAGAGCATGATTGATGCGTTCCGCGAGAGGTTCGATGCCTTTGTACGGGAAAATATCGATGCCGATAAACTGAAGCCTATGCTGAGCATTGATGCCGAGGTGACATTCCCGGAGCTCACCCTGGATCTGCTGGATAGCTATGAGTTGCTGGAACCCTTTGGCAATTCGAACCCGCAGCCGGTGTTCATGAGTCGCAACGTGATGCTGACCGATGCTCCGAGGCACCTGCAGGGGAACCACCTGCGCCTGGGGCTGCGCCAGGGAACCCATGAGTGCGATGCCATGTATTTCAATGGCGGTTCGGTGAGGTTGCCTGACCCGCCGTGGGATATCGCCTTTACGATTGACCGCAATGTGTGGCGAGGCCGCACCACCCTTTCCATTTCGATTCAGGATGTCCGCCCCGCTGCCGTGATATGAGCACACGCCGTCCAGTGACGAAGCGCCGCCCGCACCGGCGCATGCCCCAGCCGGAGTTCGGCGACTGGCGTGTGCCGCTGGACAAACCGCACGAGGCGGAGCACCTGCAGACAGCCTCTCCCGGCGTGATTCGTCGGCTGAAGGTGCAGGCCCAGTACTGGCAGAGCATGGAGCCGCTTTATGGTGCCGATGACGTAGCGGACTGGCAGCCGGTAAGTGGATGGAAGCGGTATATCCGCCTGGCGGTCGGGGTGTGTCTGTTGCTGCCGCTTTCGGTGGTGATGGTGTATGCGCTCATGGTGCAGCTGTATCATGCTGCTCCCGTGGTGGGGAATATGGATTTTCTGCAGAGCGTACCGGTGTGGTACAGCGTGCTCGGGGCGCTTGTGTTTGCGAGTCTGAAGTACTTCCGGCTGGTGGATGCAGTGCTGATGTATGCTTATGTGCTGGGGCACGAGCTGACTCATGCCCTGGCGGCACTGATGTGTTTCGGCAAAGTGCAGACGGTGAGCGTAGACCTGGATGGCGGATATGTAGATACGGATACGGATAATATCTTTGTGTCACTGGCTCCGTATTTCCTGCCGCTCTGGATGCTGCTATGGATGGCTGTTCTGTTTGTGGCGAACTGGTTGTTCCCTTTCGAGACCTATGCTGCATGGTTATACGCCGGCTTCGGGTTCTGGTGGAGTTTTCATGTCTACTGGACGTTGTGGGTCATTCCGCGCGAGCAGCCGGATCTTCTGGAAAACGGGGTTGTGTTCTCATTCATGATTATCATGCTTACGAACATTGCGGCCCTGCTGCTCATGTTGCGTTGTTTCGGCGTGATTTCTCTCCGCGGATATTGGGCGGATTTCAAGATGTGTGCAGTAGAGATTTACACCGCCTATGCTGATGTGGTGCGGTGTTTTTATTCTTTTATCAGCTGATATCTTCTTGCGCCGGAGGGGAATGCGTGTTAGTATACTCCCATGGAGTGTCCGGAGAGAGATTGTTACTTGATATTGTGCCATAATCGGCCATGGCAGGTCAATGCGCTGAGCGCATATCTGGCAGAGCAGGGGCACGAGGTGTTCATTCATGTGGATGCATCGAGCCCTGTTCAGGTGCAGATTAATACCTCTGCCCGGGTTCATCTTGTTCAGAATCGTGTTGCTGTCTCCTGGGGGAGTTTCTCGATGATAGAGGCTGAAATGGCCTGTATTCGTGCAGCCGTAGAGAGTGGTAAGGAATTCCGATATGTGCATTTGCTGAGTGGTCAGTGTCTTCCGGCCATGAATCGCCGGGATAGTGAACAATTTCTGCAGGAAAGTGCTCAGAAAAGACTCCAGTTCCTGTCGTGTACAGAGTCTCCTGCTGAATCCGGCTGGGGCAGGGATGGTATATTGTACCGCTTTGCGGTGTGGTACCCGCAGTTCATGGTAAACCGGCGCAGCCCGTGGCACCGCCTCTTCTGGAAGTGGGTCAGGTTATGGAAAATTCTGGGATTGCGAAGAAATTGGAAGCCGTTTGCACCATTTCATTTTGGCTCGCAGTGGTGGACTCTTACGTATGACTGCGTGAAACAGATTGTATCCTATGTGGATACGCACCCAGAGTATTATGACTTTTTCCGGCATACCTTCTGCAGCGATGAAATGTTCGTGCAATCCTGCGTAATGCATCTGCCTGACAAGGACTGGCAACTGGTCCGCGCGCATAAGCGCTTCATGATATGGCACCGCGGCCCATCTCCGCAGGATATTACCAGAGAGAAGTGGGGAGAGGTCCGGGACTCCGGGTGCCTCTTTGCCCGGAAGTTTTCGCACGAGCCGGGGGAGACGGAGGAATACTTCCGGGAATTGAATGCTGATTAATGAGACAGTATTTTAGTTTTGTCTTGTATCGCTGTGGATTTATGCCATAATCCGCGGCGGACTTATGTTGAACCAGGAAGTGATCACCGAGGCGGAGACTGCCGCTATTCAGATACCTGCCGGCAATGCAGTATTGCTGCCGGAGGGCTCCCGCATATATGTGACCCAGATGCTGGGCAATTCCATCACCGCGGCTACGGATGTGGGGCTGGTTCGCATTACGCGCGAGGAAGCCGCCCGGGCTGGGATTATAGCTCCCTCGCAGTCGGTGCAGGAGGACGATGAGAACCTCACCCTGGAAGAGCGCGTATGGAAGGTGCTCAGCAATATCTATGACCCTGAGATTCCTGTGGATATTGTGAATCTGGGCCTCATCTACGGGGTGGAAATCATTCCGCAGAAGGAGGACGGAAGCCACGTGAGTGTGCAGATGACGCTGACTGCTCCCGGTTGTGGCATGGGCCCGCATATCATGGCTGAGGCCGAGATGGGGATTGCCGCGTTGGAAGGTGTCAAGAGCGTTGATGTCGAGTTTGTGTGGGATCCGCCGTGGAATCAGGGCATGATGACGGAAGAGGCCCGCATGCAACTGGGGCTGGAATGATTTTTCCGCTATGGGTAAGGTAACACTGGAACTGAGTGAACCGGAGATGCGCGACCTGGCAGAGGTCTGCGCGCTGGCGCTTACCGTGCTGGGACAGGCGATGCCGGAAGGCCGCAACCCGCGGGCTGATGCCTGGCATAAGCTTCTGGTGGAGATTGTGAAGGCCGGACGTACTGTGCCTGGTATTGCGCGGGATATGGAGCTGAATCCGGATTGCGGGTACTGGTTCTTCAAACGTCCGTATATCGATCGCGCTTTTTACTCCGATGTGCTGGATGAGTTCCGGGATAGCACATTCTGGGAAGAATTGGTGGCGCGCCTGTCTGCGCGTACTCTCGTGGAGTGTTACGGCCAGGATGCGGTGGATGCCATGGCTCCGGATGAACGCTCAGCTCGCCTGGCAGCTATGGAAAAGACGTTGTGGGGCGAAGTGTCGCGCTACGGGGTAGACAGGCTGATGTTCATGCTGGCTCCTGAAGAGAGCTGAGCCTTTGCAAAGGTTATTCGTTGTTCCTTTTGTTTCAGCCCAGCAGCTCATCCACGCTTACGCTGCCGGTGCAGGGTGACTGCTGGTCGCAATCGCGGCGGTAGCAGGGGTGACAGGGTGTGTGGCGGTAAACGACACGGTGGCCTTCTCCCAGCGGCGCATAGGCTGCGGCAAGCCTGCTGGCCATGATGACGCTGCAGCGGCAGCCGACCAGCGCGGCCAGTTGCGGAAGAAGCCCGTCCACCGCATACAGGTGGCACTTCTCTCCCAAGACGGAAGACACGGTTTCCGGACGGACGATGACACAGGGAATACCCAGCTCCCCGGCCATGGTTTCTGCCTCGGTGCGGTTGTCCTCCAGCGCAAGCAGAGAGGTAGGTTCCTCCAGTCTGGAGACCAGTTCTTTCCACCTGGCCATTTCCCATGAATCGGCCTTGCCCAGGGAAGAGAAGGGCGCAATGAAGTTGCCGGAAGCGGAGGCCGCCCCAAGAGAGGCATCTGCATAAACCAGAGCCGGAGCGGTAATCCGATGGCTCCGCAGGAGAAGCTGGTATTCCTCCAGCTTGTGCATGGGCGGCTGGCCTACAGGTAATACGAATTTCGTGCGGAAGCGGCGACTCAGAGAATTTGCCTTGAATCCGCTGATGTACGAGGGCGATACCTTGCAGATTTCGCGGAACACGTTGCGGTTCTCACTGAGCATGAACAAGACATCGAACGGCCCGTCTTTGTACACGGCATCTGCTTCCAGCTGGGCAAATGTATGGTGCGAGCTCACCACATGACCCACACTGGGCTGGAGTTTCCAGAATGCCATCTGTTCTTCCGGGCAGACCACCGTCAGCTGCATGTCCGGGCGGGAATCCTTTACCATGCGCATGACCGGGACAAGAATTGCAGCCTCTTCGAAAGACTCCGGCACGCACATGATGACCCGGAACGGAAGCCTGGTGTGGCGGCGGATAAGCTCTTTCTGCTCTTCGTCCATTTCGGGGGCAAACACCCAGCTGGTCTTCCACCGGTGGTGCATCCAGAATCCATCGAGAATACTTTGTCTCTGCACTTCTTCAAGTGCACTATTGACCGCCAGGGTGGAGGCCGCCAGTGAGTCCGACTCATCAGGAATACTGATTTCCTGGTCCAGAACAGCCTCCCATTTGCCAAGTCCTGTGTTGCGGGTGGTGACGGCTACCATGTGGCCGCGGCCACGGCATCGCTTGTATATCAGAGAGGGAAGCGGGGTGGTTCCTGTTACCTTGCCGAAATATGGAAGATAGAGCCCCTGCCAGGTGAATTGGTCGCAGAGGACTCCCAGCATGCCACCGTCCTTGGCCAGGCGGAATACCTCTTTGAGTCCCTTTTTGCTGCTGAACATTTCACAGCCGTAGGCGGTGCGTGATTTGAGCACAATTTCCTCCAGCAGCGGGTTATCCAGCCGGCGGTACATGGAACCGAACCGTTTTACCGATGGGAAAAGCGGACGGATGCGGGCCAGCACTTCCCAGTTGCCGGCGTGGGGAATACACCCGATGACGCAATCACCGCCGCTGGTCATTTCTTCAAACTTCTCAGCCCCGAGGACTTTGACGGAACGTTCAAATTCCTTATCAGTCATGAGACCGGTCTTGAACGTGCAGGCCATGTTCATGCAGGTTCGCACGATATTGCGGCGCACGAGCGCGGAGAGCTTGGCCCCTCTCAGCATGGGGTCTGTCACGATACGCATATTGCGCGCCACAATGCGCCGCCTGCCGGGCATGAGCGCCCACGTCAGATACCCGATACAGCGCCCGAAAACTGCAACCACACGTATATCCAGCAATCGCAGGATGCCGCAGAAAATCTGGTAGGCACATGCTCCGCAGCGTTGCAGAACGGTGGACTTTCTGTTGTTCGTTTCGGGGGCGCTCATACCGGGAACTGTGTTAGTTGATGGTCAGGAAACGGGGAATATAGAAGGGCTTGCGGGTGTAGGGGTCCCACACCTTGTCACCCACCTGGCTCTTGGAGTAATCCAGCTGGTAGTACGGTTCGTACGGGGATACAAGGATGTTGGAGAATTCGCAGGGAAGTGCGTATGGCAGGCCGTCATCGGCGTATTCTATGCGCCCATTCAGGTGGCCTGAGGGGGGGAGGTCATAGGGATTCACTTTAGCCCAGGCTGTGCTGGCAGGCTTTCCGTTGTTATCGGCAATGACGTGGGGGGGGCGTTCTCCCGGGTATTCATCACGGATAAAACGGTCTGCAATCTGCTGGAAGATGCAGGAGCTGAGGCTCAGGGTCAAGAGCGCGGCTAATACAGGGCGAATCAGACGTCGTGTTTTCATGTGTGATATTCTCTTATTTATGAAGGTCTGTAGGGAACCAGACGAACCTGGCTCTCATGGCCGTTCTGGCCTTTTGTGAAATACGGGCAGTAGCCGTATTCCTCGAAGATTTCTGCCATTTCCGGGTAACAATCCACCAGCGATGCCAGGGCCGGAGCCAGTACACTGATGTGGCGCTGGGGAACACCTACCTGACCGATGCTGCCGCCACGTGGCAGATTGCCGGGCAAGGCTTCACCGCCAGCGAGTTCTACTTTGAGCACGGGACGGCCGTGTTCCGTTTCCTGCCGGAAAGAAATGTTGACCGAGGTTGTCTGGTGGATGTTCGCCCCGATCATGCGGTCCAGCACGAGTTCAGCGTAGCCGTCGTGTACCCGGAGTGCCACCCCCTGGCCATGAGTGATGATGGAAAAAACACCAGTCTGGCGCATGCGGCAGGTGTCGCGCAGGTAGCGGTTGATTTCTCCTTCGGTAAAAATGATTTCCTGTCCGTTGGCATTTCTCAGCAGTGCCGAGAGGTCGCGGGCACTGCCATTATCTGCATAACCGGCAATATCACGCATATCCTGGGGGGTCCACATGCGGATGACCGTACTGCCGAGAATGGTGATGAATGTCAGGAAGATCAGGATGGCCAGGATGCTCCAGAAATTAAAGCGACGCCACACCTCCAGCAGCAGATTGCTAGGTTCGGGTTCTTCTTCTTCGCTCTCTTCCTCCCCAGGCTGGGCAAAGAAAGCCCGCTTGGTGATATCCTCCCCTTCAGCATTTTTGTCGAACAGAAAACCCCACAGGGAAGTGTCTTTCTCTGTGCGTTTTCTGCTGCGCTTTTTGTTGCTCGTTTCGGCCATGCTGCTATACCGTGGCATTATAGCCCTTTTCTCCTACGATGAAAAGGAAAAAATCAGGCACCGGGCAGGGCCCAGCGCAAGTATTTGAGCGATTCGCCCCAGATGCCGCGGGACGTGGAGCCAAGTACCACTACAATGACGGCTCGCCCCTCATGAGCAGCACAGGAGATAAGGCATTTGCCCGCCAGATTGGTGTAGCCCGTCTTCATGCCCTGAACCCAGGGGTGCGAGGTCAGTAGACGGTTTGTGGAATTGATGCGGCGGACGCTGCCGTCATTGCGTCTGAACTCATACGAAGGGATATTGATCATGCTGCGTATGGTGCGGTTGTTATACGCGTAGCATGCGGCGAGCGCCATGTCGTAGGCGGTGGAGTACTGCTGAGCCGGCAGCCCGTTGGGGTTGGCAAAGCGGGTGTTGTACATGCGCATGCGGCGTGCGCGTGCGTTCATTTTGGCTACGAATCCTTCCACGCTGCCGCCGCAGTCGCGTGCCAGAGATATGGCTACGTCGTTGAAACTGCCGGTAAGCATGGCTTGCAGCAATTCCCGGCGCGTGTACTTCTCGCCTCCGCGCAGCCCCAGTCGTATGCGCGGAGAAAAGCGGTCGGTGGGGTGGATGGTGACGAGCTTGTCCAAATCCCCGGTATCGCAGACACAGAGTGCGGTGATGATTTTCTGCGTGCTGGCCACCTGTCGGCGTTCGTTGGCGTTGTAGCCGTAGAGCACGTTGCCATTGTATGGGTCAATGACGCAGACTGCCGCGCAGCGGGGCTGAGGTGCGGGCTTAGCCGGGGTGCGCAGCGGGCGAACCGGATTCAGGCTTCCGGCGTAGGGGCGGCGCACTTGCTGTGCCGAAGCGGGGATGGAAGCGGGACGATGCCCGGAGATGGGCTGATTCTGGGCAAACGGGCTGGAAAATGCGCCCTCTGCGGGCGCAGAAAGCGGTATGAGGGTGCAGAGCGTCAGGATGGCGGCAAGAAAACGCATGGCGCACCAGTCTAGGCGACCCCATGCTCATTTGCAAGTCTAAATTGCGTGCATCACGCGCACGCGAAACGTCCACCGGGCAGGGGGATGATGCGCCGTTCAATCTGAAGCCGCATCAGCAAAGGCGTGATGCTGTGTGCGCCCTGTCCCAGGGCTCCGCACAGTGCATCGAGCGTGTCATGACCGTCGGCCAGGGCTTGCAGCAGGTCCGCGGCTTCTCTGTCACTGACGGGCTGCCGCACCGGAGCCGGTGCCGGGGGGCAGGTTGGCTGGTCAAACAATTCCATCTGCTTCGGAGCAGAATCCCAGCTCATGTCATGCAGCAGTTCCCGTGGTGAGGTGCAGAGTGTGGCTCCGTCGCGGATGAGGGCGTGGCATCCGGCTGAACTGACCTGGGTGATGGGGCCGGGTACGGCAAAAACGGCGTTGCCATAGTCGGCCGCGGCCATGGTTGCCGTGTGGAGTGAGCCGCTGTGGTGCGGTGCTTCCACCACCAGAGTTGCGCGGCTCCAGGCGGCTACAATGCGGTTGCGTTGCGGAAATGTGGTGCGGCTTGGGCGCATGTACATGGGGAATTCACTCACCAGTGCGCCGTGTTCGGCGCAGATGCGGTCGGCCAGCTCGGCGTTTTCCGAGGGGTAGAGCTCTGCCATGCCGAATCCCAGTACCGCGATGGTGCGCCCGCCGGCATCCAGCGCGCCCCAGTGTGCCGCGGTGTCGATACCACGCGCCAGCCCGGAGATGATGGTGCAGCCCGCGTCTGCCAGTTCCCGGCCGAACCGGCGGGCAGTGGTTGCTCCGTACGGGGTGGCCTGCCGGGTCCCCACAATGGCTACGCTGCGGTCGCTGTCACTGCTCAACCAGCTGCCGCGCACGTAGAGCACAATGGGAGGGTCGCTCATGCGGCGCAGGAATTCCGGGTAGTCCGCATCGATGAGCGTGACCACCCGTACTCCATGTTGAGCTGCGCATTCCAGTTCGGCGTGAGCGTTGGTGCAGTTCCTCCAGTCTGCTATGCCGGCAGCCAGTTTCGGGCCGATGCGGGGCACCTGCGCCAGCAGCTGCTCCGGGGCATGCAGCACCTGCTCGGCGCTGCCGAAAAACTCCAGCAGCGCCTGAATCCTCATGGAGCCCAGCCCGGGGATGAGGTTGAGTGTGACCAGGGACTCTTGCGGGGAGAGCATGCGGGGAAAATCAGCGCTCCACGGTGAAATCCAGTCCCAGGTCGAGCGAGGGAACTGAGTGCGTGAGGCAGCCGAAGCTCATGAAATCCACGCCTGTTTCCGCAGCCGCGGGGGCCGTGGCCAGAGTGAGACCACCGGAGGCTTCGAAATAGGGCTTGCAGCCCTGACCGCGCATTTCCACAGCCTTACGCATTTCTTCGTTGCTCATGTTGTCGAGCAGAATGTAGTCCACTCCGTCCAGCTTCAGGAAAGCCTCCACCTGCTCCAGATTGTCGGCCTCCAGCTGCACTTCCACACCCGGGCGTTCGCTCTTGAGCTTGTTGATGCAGAGTTGCAGGTGGTCGGTGTTGCCATCCGTCATGAGGTGGTTATCCTTCACCATGGCGCGGTCATACAGACCAAGGCGATGGTTGTTGCCGCCGCCATGCACCACAGCGGCTTTTTCCAGAAGACGGTAGCCCGGGGTCGTCTTGCGGGTATCGAGCAGCTTGCATTCGGTGTGGGAGATAGCCTTCACGTACTTGTGGGTCATGGTGGCCACACCGGAAAGCCGCTGAATGAAGTTGAGCGCTGTGCGCTCTGCCCCCAGAATGGACTGGGCCTTACCTTCAATCATCATTACCACGGCGCCGGGGGATACTTCGTCGCCATCATTCAGGTACACCTCCACCTTCAGTGTGGGATCCACTGCCTTGAACACGGCTCGGGCTACATCCACGCCGGAAAGCACACCCTGGGTGCGCGGGCGCAGCAGAGCGCGGGCCTGCAGCTCAGCGGGCACAAAATAGAGGGAAGTCACATCCCCGTCACCAAAATCTTCTTCCAGCGCCAGCTTGATGAGCGCTTCCATATTATCAGATACCTTGCAGTGGCTCATGCCGCCCATGATAGACTTGTTCCGCCTGAATGTAAAGCCGGAAATGCGTTTGTAATATGAACCAGATTGCGCTTGCCTTGCCCCGGGTGGCGTGGTAGAATCGCCGCCGCTATGTTCTACATCACGACAGCAATTGACTACACTAACGGCGCTCCCCACATCGGTCATGCGTATGAGAAGGTACTGGCAGACGTTTTAGCTCGCTGGCACCGAATGTGTGGCGAAGAGGTTTTCTTCCTGACGGGTGTGGATCAGCATGGCCAGAAAGTGCAGCAGAAGGCGGAGGCCGCCGGTATGCAGCCCCAGGAGTATGCTGACATGGTTACTCAGAAGTTCATTGCCCTCTGGGAGCGCCTCGGAATCCAGTATGACGGCTGGGCCGCCACGACCGATGCCCGCCACAAGGCCTGTGTGCAGTCCATCCTGAGCGATCTCAAGGAAAAGGGATGCCTCTACAAGAAGGGCTACAAGGGCTTCTACTCCATCCGCCAGGAGCAGTTCCTGACCGATAAGGAGCGCAATGAGCAGGGCGAGTTCGGCCCCGAGTGGGGGGAAGTCGTGGAGCTCGAGGAGGAAAACTGGTACTTCAACCTCAGCCAGCAGGTGGAGTGGCTCAAGGAGTACGTCACCACGCACCCCTCTGTCGTCACTCCCGAGTTCCGCCGTCAGGATCTGCTGAATGCTATTGAGCGCGCCGCCGGTGTGGACCTCTGCATTTCCCGCCCGAAGGACCGCCTCTCCTGGGGTATTCCGCTGCCTTTCGACCCGGATTTTGTGACCTACGTGTGGTTCGATGCACTCGTGAACTACATTTCCTTTGCCGGTTACAAGGCAGAGGAGGGGGCTGGTCTGCCCGATTTCAGCAAGCTCTGGCCCGCCGCCTGTGAGGTGATTGGCAAGGATATCCTGGTGCCCGCCCACGGTATCTACTGGCTGTGCATGCTGCACGCCATGGGCTTTGCAGATGACCAGATGCCCCAGCTCCTGGTGCATGGCTGGCTCAACATCAAGGGCGAGAAGATGTCCAAGTCTCTGGGCAACATCGTGGACCCCAACGACCTGTGCGATGCCTTCGGCGCAGAAGCCGTGCGCTACTACCTGGTGCGCGACACCAAGACCGGCTACGACAGCGATTTCGACCCGGAGCGCATGAAGATGATTTACAACACCGAGCTTGCCAACGATATCGGCAACCTCTGCAACCGCTCGCTCAACATGTGCGTGCGCTACTGCGGCGGCACCGTCACTATTGCTGAGGGCGACGATGAACTTTCCGCCGCTCTTCGTGAGAGCATGGCCTCTACCGTGGCTAAGTTCTCCGACTGCATGAACGCATACAACACCGCTGATGCCCTGGCTGCGCTGAATGCTCACGTGGGCCTGTGCAACAGCTACATTGAGCAGAAGCAGCCCTGGACCCTGGCCAAGGATGAAGCAAATCTTCCCGAGCTGCAGCGTGTGCTGGCTCACCTGCTGGAGTGCTGTGCCCAGGTCGGCTACCTGCTTGGCTGCGTGCTGCCCGAGGCTTCCGCCCGCATCCTCTCCCAGTTGCAGCTGGATGTGGCAGGGCTCACCCCGCAGAACATGGCCTGGGGCCTTGTGCCGAATGGTCACACCGTGCAGGCTCCCAGCCCCGTGTTCCCCCGCATCCTCTCCGCCGAGGAAAAGGAGAAGATGGCCGCCAAGGCCGCCAAAGCAGCCGAAAAGGCCGCCCGTAAGGCTGCCCAGCAGGGCTGATGCGGTGCTCAGAACTCAGATTTGCAGGGAAGCGGAGTGCTTGCTCCGCTTCCTTTTTTTGCCGTTCAAAGGATTCTGGGATTGCCAGAAAGGCGGAAATGTGCTACTCTTGCGCGCGTTATGGCAAATACATCGCTTACCCCCGAACTTGCGGCGCTGGCTCAGGAGCTGGCAGCCGGTTTTGCAGCTAGTCAGAAAGTAGTGGCCGCCAAGGCCCGTATCGGTCTTTTCTACCAGAACCCCGAGGCTACCGACCTTTTCCGCAAGGTGAGCGAATACGGTGAAACCCTGCGCAACAAGCACATGGAAGGCATGCCCCCCTCGGAGGAGGAGCTCAACAAGTTTGACCAGCTCCGTTCCGCCGTGGTGGAGAATGAGCTGTGCAAGGGCTTCCTGGAGTCCCGTCAGCTGCTGGATGACATGCTGCAGGTGGTGAACCAGTACCTCTGCCTGGCTATCGAGAAGGGCGCTGCCCCCAGCGATGAGGAAGTAGCCGATGCCATGAACCAGCAGATGAGCGCCTGCTCCTGCGGTGGTGGCTGCCACGGTGATTGCAGCGACTGCAGCAACGATTCCTGCGGGAAGAAGTCCTGCAACTGCGGCCCTGATTGCACCTGCGGCTGCCAGGAGGGCAAGGAATGCACCTGTGGTGATGGCTGCGGCTGCGGTTCTGATTGCACCTGCGGCTGCCAGGAAGGCAAGGAATGCACCTGTGGTGATGACTGCTGCGGCAAGCACGGTGAAGGCGAGTGCTGCGGCAAGCACGGTGAAGGCCACGAGTGCAAGTGCGGCAAGCACTAAACCTGACTCACTATGTTCCGCTGGGTAAAATCGCGCGCTTTGTTCCTGCTGCTGGTGGCTGCGGCTGCCGCTTTCATGGCGTGGAAGGGTGCGTATACCTGGCGGGTTGAATTTGAATTCCCCTGGTGGGGCTGGCTGGCAATCGGTCTGCCCTTGCTGGGGGCAGGCGGTATGCTGTTGGCGCGCCGCCTGAAGAAAGAAGCACTACCCGGAGTCCGTGCGCTCTGGGTGGTGCTTCTTCTTTCCTTTGCGGTGGATAGTGTGTGCAATCTTTACGCCTATTCCACCCCATGGCAGCTGCATTTGTCTGTGCTCATGACCATGGGCTGCATGCTGCTGCTGTGGGCTGTGTGCCGCGCTGGTTCCATAGCGTTCTGGGTGGTGTTCCTGGTGTTGGAAATCATGCAGATATGCGGGTACGAGCAGTACGGTTCCCGCATCAATTCCCTGGTGGTGGCCGAGACGATTGAGGCCTCCTGGGAGGAGGCTCTGGCCTACATGACCCCCATCAATCTGGGGATGCTGGCGCTGTCCTTTATCCTGTCGCTGCTCTTCTGCTGGGCCATTAAGCGCACACTGCGCAAGGAGCAGAGTCTGGCGCTGTTCAATGCGGCCTGCCTGTTCTGCGGGGCGAGCCTGGTGCTGGGGCTGCTGGTGCCGCCGAACAGGCAGAAACAGGATTTCTACTGGCCTGCGCCCGAAGTGCCGCTGTTGTACACGGCTGCCAGCGAGGCGCTGACTATCAACGAAGCCACGCTGAATCTGGTGGAAAGTCTGAGCTCGCCTGCAGACCAGCCGAGCACGCTGCATTCCCTGAAGGGCGGCGAAGGTGTGGTGCTGGTGGTACACGTGGGCGAGAGTATCCGCGCCGACCGCATGAGCCTGAATGGCTATGAACGTGACACCACGCCCTGGCTGCGCCAGCAGGCCAATATCATCAATTTCCCCTCCTGCATTTCGGCTGCCTGCGATACCTGCCAGGCGCAGATTGCCATTCTGACCAATGCGCGGCGAGATGTGAATGAGAAGCGCCCCGGCTATGTGCCCACTACCGGTTCTGTGCTTGATTTGTTTGATAAGCACGGCTTTGATATGTACACTTTCTTTGGTCGCCGCTGTGCTCAGAAGCTGAAGTACGACCGTGTGGTGCAGCTTCTGGCGCGCAAGTCGAAAGAAAAGTTCAACGCCCCCGGCAGTCCGTGGACGGCGGTGCCGCAGATGCAGCAGGTGCTGGAGCAGGCTCCGGCAGGGCAGAATCTCCTTTTCTTTGTGAACAATGAGGGAAGCCACACCCCCTTTGAGCACTACGACAAGCAGAATACTCCTTTTGCCCCCGCTGCGGTGCATTTTCAGAACCCCGCTTCTCAGGCAGTTGAGGTGAATAATGCTTACGACAGCACACTTCATTATACGGATGAGTTTTTCCGCCGCGTGGTGGAGACTATCCACCACCGCCCCTTCGTGTATGTCTATGTGAGTGATCACGGCGAATACCTCGGGCACGATGGTATGTGGGGGCGCGCAGCTCTGGGCGAACAGCACATTTCCTACCACGCCACAACCGGTTGTAAAGTGGGTATGTTTGTGATTTATAATGATGCGTTCGCTCAGCTGAATCCGCATTTTGCCGCGGCTCTGGAGCAGATGCGTGCGCATACCACCAAGACGGTGGCCCACGAACATGTCTTCCACACGCTTCTGGGCTTGTTCCGTCTGGAAACGCCCCATTATAATGCCGGGCTGGACCTCACCAGCCCGAATGCGCAGGCCTACGAAGGCCCGCAACCCTGAGCCGGGTATCAGTTGGTGCGCGTTTCCTCCCACTCAGGCAGCTCGTGCCCGATGAGCCACGGCGTGTATTCTGCCGGTATGGGGGATTGAATGGCAATGCGCCGGCCGTCTGCCGGGTGGTTGAAGGCGAGTCGCCACGCGTGCAGCATGAGACGACCCGGGCGGGCTTTCTGCCGCTGCGGGTGGGCGTAGATAGGGTCGCCGATGAGCGGATGCCCCAGGTGCAGCATGTGCACGCGAATCTGGTGGGTACGCCCGGTGTGCAGGGTGCACATGACCAGCGAGGAATCAGTAGCCGCATCGTAGTGCAGCACTTCCCAGTCGGTGATGGCGGGCTTGCCGCTGCCGGGATTCACCACGGCCATTTTCAGCCGGTTCACCGGGTGGCGGCCAATGTTGGTGAACACCGTGCCTTTCGCCTCCTTCGGGCAGCCCTGAACTACGGCCAGGTAGATTTTGCCGGTATCGCGCTCGGCAAACTGGGTGGTGAGGGAAAGGTGGGCCTGGTCGTTCTTGGCCACGACGATGCAGCCGCTGGTATCCTTATCCAGCCGGTGTACGATACCCGGGCGCTCCACGCCGCCTATGCCGGATAAATCACCACAGTGGAAGAGCACCGCATTCACCAGCGTGCCGTCCGGGTTGCCGGCGGCGGGGTGTACCACCATGCCGCTCTCCTTGTCGATGACGATGACGTGCTTATCCTCAAAAAGAACGGAGATGGGGATATCCTGCGGCTGGGCTTCAGCCGGTTCCGGCTCGGGTATATTGACCTCGATGCGCATGTTGCGTTCCACCGGGGTCTTGGCCTTGGTGGATTTGCCGTTTACGGTGATTTCGCCATCTTTGATGAGGGCCTGGATGCGGGCGCGGGAAAGCTCCGGCAGCTGGGCTGCCAGATACTGGTCAAGGCGGGTACCAAGCTGGTCTTCGACAATGATAAGCATTCTCTTACATGCCGGTGGGGTTGTCGATGAACACGGTGGGCAGGCCGAACTTCTGCTCCAGCAGCTCTCCCAGGGACTTCACACCGAAGGTTTCAGTGGCGTAGTGCCCGGCAAAGAGGATATTCACGCCCATATCGCGCGCCGCATTGCTTACCCAGTGGTTTTCCTCTCCTGTCAGGTAGGTGCCGTAGCCTTTGGCGTGCATCTGGTAAATCTCTTCGCCGCCGCCGCCGCTGCAGAGGGCGATGCGTCCGGCGGGCTGGGTGGCATCGTGCACCACGCCGGTGATTTCAGCTCCGGTGATTTCTGCGTACCTGGTGCGCAGTTCCTCCACCGTACCGGGGAAGAGACCGGAAAGCCCGATAAGTGTGCCGTGGTAGTCCACCTCCGGCTGCACCTCCTGAAGCCCCAGTGCGCGCGCAATGCCGGCGTTGTTGCCCAGCTGCGGGTGAAGATCAAGAGGCAGGTGGGCAGAGTAGATGGCCAGATTATGGCGCAGGCAGGTTTCCACCTTCTGCTTCCACCAGCCTTTGATGGGCTGCAGGCCGCACCAGAAAATGCCGTGGTGCAGCACCAGAAGGTCAGCCCCCGCGGCAATGGCATCATCAATGGTTTTCTGCGAACCATCCACACCGAGCGCCACTTTAGTGACGCTGCCATTGTTTTCCACCTGCAGGCCGTTCATGGCGACTGAGGCGTCTCTGATTTCTGCGATGCGGAGCGTGGAGTCCAGCAGGTTGACGATTTCTGAAAGGGACGTGCTCATGGGGGTTATTCTGCGTTTCCGGGGTAAACCGTGCGGTTGGCTATTTCCTTGTTGAGGCGTTTGTTGAATTCACTTGCCATGTCATAGCCGCTGTCGCGCAGGTAGCGCCCCAGTGCGGCCACTTCCACAAGTCGGCACATATCACGCCCCGGAGCCACCGGAAGATTCAGATGCTCGACATCCACCCCCAGAATGTTGATGTACTTGTGTTCCAGCCCCAGTCGCTCCAGTTCGTTCATTTCGCCGCTGAAGAGATTGATAACCAGGTCGATTCGCTTTTCCTTGCGGTAAGCCTTGAGACCGAAGAGGTTGGTTACATTGATGATGCCGAGCCCGCGGATTTCGATGAAGCCGCTGCTGAGTTGCGGTGCCGTGGCGATGAGATCTCCGCCCAGATTTCGGATGCGGACCATATCGTCGGCCACGAGTGAGGAGCCGCGCTCTACCAGACCCAGTGAAATTTCACTCTTACCTACGCCGCCTTTGCCGGTAAGCAGCACGCCCACACCACGCACGTCGACCATGCAGGCATGCATGGTGGTGCTGTCGGCAAACTCATTTTCCAGAATGAAGGTGGCTCTGTTCACGAACTCCATGGTGAGGAGGTTCGTGCGGAGTACGCAGAGATTATATTTGTCTGCGATTTCCAGTACATCCTGAGGTACATCGACCCCGCGGGCAAAGATGAGGCAGGGTGCATCCTGGCTGCATATGCGGTCCAGTCGCTCAGCCCGTTCCTGCTCGGTCATGGTGGCAAGATAGGCCATTTCCGCCGCGCCGAATACCTGGATGCGTTCGTGCGCAAAATAGCCGAAATACCCGGCCAGTGCCAGACCCGGACGGTTGAATGCGGGCTGGACAATGGGGCGCGACATGCCGAGTGGCGTGTTGAGAAGCTGCATTTCCAGAGTGCTGCGGTAGCGCTCGTAAAAGCGGCTCACTGGCACTTTTTCCACCTTGCGGACAATGGGGGTCTTCATGGGCTCGTTTGTCAGAATGGAATGGAGGGATTGTTCACAAAATTCGTCCGGCGGATGAATGCCGCCCAGTCGGTGAATTGCTTGTGTTTTCCTGCGTCGGCGTGCTGTTTGTTCCAGTTGCCGATGCGTTCTGCCATGTCTGCGGCATCGGCATAGCGTTTCAACTGGAGCAGCTGGAGCACTGCACCGGACCCGGCACTATAGAGTATATGCCATTCGGCATCGGTGTACGCCTTATCGGTTTCCGGGTACATGGCGAGCACGGCTTCATAGTCGCGGAGTGCATCTTCATTCCGTTCAGCCCGGGCGCAGAGTGTAGCCCGGTGCAGCAGGGCCCGGTGCTTCCACCAGCGGGGCAAGTCCGGGTCAATTATCGTCCGACCCACTATCTCAATGGCTTCGAGCCGGCCTTCCGGTGTGCCGAGAAGCGCTTTGGAATTGGCCATCACGGCATTGGCCATGGCTTTGTCCTCGGGGCGCATATCGGGTTTATTCCGCCACAACCGGGTAAGCACGTGTTCCATCTCCTCGTGGTTGCCCAGTCTCAGCTGGACGGCTGCCAGGCGAATGGTGGCCTTTGTTGCCAGTTCCTCGTTGCGTTCTGCGCACTGGGTGTAGAGTTGCACGGCGCGGCGCAGAGAAGCAAGTGTGCCGATGAATTCGGATTCCCGGGCGCTCATGTAAAGGGCTCGCGGCACGAAATCGCCTTTAGGATACTTGCGTATCAGGGTATTCAGCGTACGAATGGCGGCTTCGTGCTGTTCTCTGGCAGATTGCAGACTGGCCAGGTGAAGGGTCAGCACGGCTACCACCCGCGGAGAACGGACTTTCCCGGCAGCTCCGCGAATGAGCTCCATGACGCTGTCAGGCACCGCCGTGCCCGGGCTTTCGTGCAGGCGGCGGAGTGCTTCTTCCTGCAGGGCATAGAAGCGCAGCTGGCGCTCATCGCTCAGTCTGGAGAGATGCTGGTTGATTTCGCTGCGCTGCAGCAGGTCATGGGCAGTGGCCGGGTTTTCCTGCATTTCCAGATAGGCGCTGTCCATTTCGACATCTGCTTTCAGATTGATGCCGGGTGCGGCTTCAGCCTGGAGAATGGAGAGGTCGCTTCTGGCTCTGGACGGCTCATGCTTCAGCCAGTATGCCGCACGCGCCAGCAGCAGCTGGTAATGCTGCTCCGGTGTTAAATCCGGCATGCTGAACAAGGCATTCTGCGCAGAGGTATCACCGGATTCAAGCGCGCTGACCAGGGCATTGACCAGTGCGGAATCCCGCAGAGCATCCGGGGCAAGCCGGGCGCATTCCATGTATTCATGCGCCGTTGCAGAAGTGATGGGATTCTGCAGTTGCGTTTCGTAAAAACGCTTGTAAACTGAATCCTCCTGCAGCATGCCCAGGTAGAGGGCTGCTTCGTGGAATTGCTTTCTTTCCAGGTACCAGCGGGTCTGTTCCAGAAGAATCGTGTGAGTAGCCGCTTCGTTGGGGCAGGTGGCGGCTGCCGTGTTGGCGCAGGTTACATCCACCGGGGCTTCATTGGCCCCATCGGGGTTGAGCAGGTGCTGCTGAATGAGCAGAGCCTGAGCCGCACGACGGGACTTGAGCGGGTCGGTTATCCATTCCCGGAGTTTTGTGCGCGCATATTCACTCTTCTCAAAGGCTTCATGCTCGCAGAGCCGGCGGAATGCTTCCTCCAGCAGGGGAGAATCCGGATGCGACGAGATGAAGTGCAGCAGGGTTTCTTCACCCTTGCCGTCATCGAAACTTTCTGCGGCGGCATCATCGTCGCTGATAAGGGAAAGCGATTTCTGTTCCTGGGCGGGAGTGGCGGCTTCCTTGGCGTAGTAAATCTCAGAAAGCGCAAGCCGCGCGCGATGTCGCATGGCCAGGGGGAGCTCCCGGTCATTTTCCAGTGCCTTGCACTGCTCCAGGGCTCGGTCATATTCACCCTTCAGCCGGAGGTTGTCGATTTCGAGCAGCCGGAGCAGTTGCTGCAGCTCGGGCTGGTCTGAGGCCAGGGCTCGCAGGCGTTCGAGCGCGCTGTTATCCTGGCTTCTGGGTTGGCGGAGCCAGAACTCGGCCAGCGCAGCTGTTGCCAGGGTGGCAATTTCCTTGTTGCTGCTGGTTACCATGGGAGTGGCAACAACGGCAAAATCCACCCTGTTGCTTTGCCAGGCGCAGTACAGGAGAGCCTTGGCAGCATAGGGGTATAATTCGTGGTCCGACGGTACGGCCTGGAGCTCGGTGCTGGCTTCCTGCAGACGCCCCAGTTCCACGAGTGCACGCCCCCGCCAGAATGAAGCCTCTGGCCCGGAGTCGCTGTGCAGTTCCTGCAGAGCAGCCGCGGCGTTGCCTTCGCGCAGCAGTTTGCCGGCCTTCGTTGTATCTGCCAGCAGCCCGGGAGCAGCCAGCAGGGTGAGGAGAAGAGTGAGAGGCAGCTTCATGGGAGGAGGAAATGTCGGTTAGCGTGCGGCTTTGGCGAGAGATGGATTCTTCTGCCAGAGGTATTGGGAGATATATCCCATACCGGAGCGGGTGAGGGCTGCTTTGCTGCTGCTGTTCTTGAGACGGTTGACGGTGCAGTTCTGCTGCACGGTCGGCATAGGACGGCAGGAAACGACGTAGGGCTGGGTGACCTCCCTGTCAGAAGGATAGATACCGATAGGCACCCCCTCTGCCGTGAACGCTATTTCCAGGGATTCGGGGCGGGTGTGTTCCGTGCGGCTTCCCTTGTAGAGGAACGGATGCCGGCGCATGATATCCATGGTCCCCACGCATGGCACGGCAATGCGGTAGTGCTCCGGCAGCTGCGCGAAATAGGCGGTCAGTGAGAAAGGTGCTCCATTCCGGCAAGCCATGAGTACATGAGTCGGGTTGAAGCCGATGAGATTCAATCCGTTGTAGTTGCCGTGCCGGTTCTCTCCCTTGTAGAATTCCTCGAACCGGCTGTTAATCATGAGAGCGATTTCCAGATGCAGATGCGCGCGCACTTTGTTGAGCCCTACGCCGCTGTACCCGAGTCTGCCGAGTACATTGCCGGTACCTACGCGCTGGCCTGCGTCGCATTCAACAGAGGCCAGGTGGGCGTAAAGGGAGTAGATGGTACCTTCCGGAACCCGGTGTGCCACCACCACATAGCGTCCGTAGTTGCTCTGTCCCGGTTTTTTGCTGGCATGCACCACTACCCCCGGTGCAATGGGGCGCACATCATCCAGGGGTTCACCGGCGGCGTTGCGGTAAAGAGGCTTCACGTCAATTCCTTCATGCAGCCTGCTGAAGAGAACCGGTGCCCCCGGACTGGGGCGGAAAGGGTTGCGAACCATGCCGTAGGTGCCGCCTTGCCAGGGCCTGGTCTTTTCTCCCTCGAAGTTGCGGTCCACATACATGTAGTAGTCATCCCCCCCGGTGGTGAACAAGGTTTCGTTGTCCGTGGGGAGCCGGAATACCAGGTCGCTCAGCTGCGCCTGCACGGAGACGCAGCATACCAGAAACATGAGTGTGAGGCGCAGCAGGGTCACGACTTCTTCTGTGTGGTGTGAGCGGAGCCGGAGAAGAGCTCCGGAATCAGGCGGCCATGGGCATCCTTGGTGGGCTCGGCGTGCTTCGGAATTTCAGGCTTGGGGCGGGGGTTGTCGTCCAGATAACGCTTCTCCTCGATTTCCTCATCAATGGGTTTGAGCGTTTCGCTCAGGCGGCGCAGGTCGTACCCATTGAGACCACCCCAGATGATGAGCTGACCATCGGTGATGCCGCAGTCAATTTCCATGGGGGGGAAGGCCAGCCCGTCAATGACCGGCAGCAGGTGTTTGCCGATGTTCTGCTGAGTCTCGGAATAGAGCCGCAGACGGTATTCCTTGGGGGTATAGAGCACCACGCCATAGGAACCATCATCGGCCATGAATGATTTGAACTTTTCAAAGTGCTTGAGGCTCATGATGGGCATGTTGTTGTACATGCGGCCATTGTAGCGTACGTTGAAGGCTGCGCCGCCTTGCGGATTGGATGATTCGGTAAGGAAATAGGCGCGGTACTGCTTCTGCTGGCAGCTGCCCAGCAGAGCTGCTGCAGCCATGCTGCACAGGAAAATGAGGGGCTTGTTCATGGCGGATGGAGGAAAGGTTTTAACCGCGAATCAGGTGGCGGCTCTGTACGCAGTAGTTGAGCCCGCTCCACAGAGTCAGTATCACGCTCAGCCACATCAGAATCTCCCGGAACCACACACCTGTTTCGCCGATGCTGAGCGAACGAAGCGGCTCAAACAGGTTGCCACCATAGGCCAGCTGGGTCATGCAGGCAATGCAGTAGGCCAGCTGAGCAGCCGTTTTCCACTTGCCGCACCAGTCGGCGGCCATGACGTGCCCTTTGGCTACTGCCAGCTGGCGCAGCCCTGTGACCAGGAATTCCCGGAAGATGATGAGAATCGACACCCAGAACGGGCAGATTCCCACGGCGGTCAGGTAGATGAAGGCTGCGCTGACCAGTATCTTGTCGGCCAGCGGGTCGATGAGCTTGCCGAAATTGGTCACCAGATTGTACTTGCGGGCCAGGTAGCCATCGAAGAAATCGGTGATGGCTGCAATCACGAAAGCCCAGAGGGCAATACACGCGGTCACTGAAATGGGTTGAAACCAGTACCCGGTCACTTCGTTGATGAAGGGGGATACGCTGCCATCCACGGCCAGGGCCACGGTGTAGACGATGACGAGGATGATGCGGGACAGTGTGATGGAATTCGGCAGATTCAGCATTGTATCACCTGTGTTATATCCCGGCGAGCCCGAACTTGCAAGCAGAAATCAAGCCTGTATGCCAAAAACGGGCAGATTTTGTGACAGATTCTTGGCTTGAATACGAAACGGTTTTTGCTATACTTGCCCGCATGAGTGCTTTCCGCATCACCATCCTTGTTCTGTTGAGCCTTACGGTGGGGCTCATGTTCTATGCATTTGTCGTGCTGCTCCCTGCGCGTCAGGACCAGTATCAGATGTATCAGACTCAGCTCAAAATCAATGAGTACGAGAAGCGTCAGCTGGAACACGAGGCCCGCATGGCCCGCCTGGGGGCAGATGTGGATACCCCGGAGATTGCGGCTGCCAGGGCCGCTGCTGAGGAGGAGGAGAAAAAGAATGCTGCCGACCTGACTGCTGCAGAAGAACATAGCGTGATTGCTTCAGTGAAGCGCCGTCAGGAAATTGAGGAGGCAGCCAATGCAGCAGAGGAGGCAGCCGCCCCCTCCGCGCTGGGTGTGGTGACCTCTTACCTGGAGGATTGTACCGTCGTACTCTTCAAGGCGAACGGCAGCATGCCGGTGAATGAGGGGCTTATCGTAGCGATTCGTCGCGACAATTATATCGTCTGTGAAGCAACGGTTGATGGCCGGGATGAGATTTCCGGGCAGATTACCGCTGCGGTGAAACTGGCTCAGTTCGGAGGTGTGGCAGATGCAGCGGCCGAAGCAAACCAGATTCCGCGACCCGGCGATGAAGTGATTATTTCGCCGTTCCCCAGCAGCCGCGATTTGCGTCTTGAAGATTACGATGCTCCCAGCATTCCTCAGAATCAGGCACTTCCCGGGCCTGAGCCCATGCCTGAGGTGGAAGGTGTGCTTACTCCCATTTCCTGATAAACCAGCCGGAACCTGCCGCCATGCAAGCTCTTTTCGATCGCTCTCCCAGTTTCTCCTTTGAGTTTTTCCCGCCGAAAACCGCAGAGGGAGCAAGCTCTCTGCTGGAGACTGTGGTCAAGCTGCAGGAGTTTCATCCCAGCTTTGTGAGCGTGACCTACGGTGCCGGCGGCAGCTCCCGTGGTCTCACCCGCTCCGTGGTGCATGATATGCAGAGCCGCGGTATCCCTACCGTTCCCCATCTTACCTGTGTGGGGCATACCGAGGCTGAGATTGAGGAAATCCTGGAAGGCTATATTTCCGCCGGTGCACGTGCTATCATGGTGCTTCGCGGCGACCCTCCCCGCAATGTGGCGTATGACCCGGCGCGGGATGCGTTCCGGCATGCTGCTGACCTGGTGCGCTTCATTCGCAACTGGGAGGCGAAACAGCATCTTTCCACTCCTCTTACCCTGGGTGTCGCCGGGTTCCCGGAAGGACACCCTGATTCCCGGAACCGTTTGAAAGAGATGGATTTCCTGAAGGCGAAGGTGGATGAAGGTGCCGACTACATCTGTACCCAGCTTTTCTTTGATAATCATGCCTTCTTTGATTTCCGCGACCGGTGCAGGCTCATGGATATCGATGTGCCTATCATTGCCGGTATTATGCCGGTGACCTCTATCTCCAGTATGAACCGCATGGCGGAGCTTTCTGCCGGTACTAATTTCCCGGCTCGTCTGCTCAAGGCCATGCTTCGTGCTGCGGGCGATAAGAAGTCCATCGAGCGCATTGGTATCAACTACGCCAGCAACCAGTGCAGCGAGCTGCTCGATGCCGAGGTGGACGGTATCCACTTCTACACCCTGAACCGCTCGAAGGCTACGCTGGAGATATACCACAATCTCGGCTTCAACAACTACTTTGACCTGGAGCGCCTGCGCTCTCTCAATAACCTTTACAGATAATCCCCCACACATATGGATACCAACAGCAAGACTAACGAGGACACGTTGCCGCTTTCTCCTGAGGAAATCAAGGCCATCGGCGAGATTGCCATCGGGCCTTCCCGCCATGAACAGTTCCTCAACGCCCATTACCGCAAGCTTATGTGGGGTGGCATCACCCTCGGCATTGTGGCCGGTGGTGTCATTGCCTACTTTTCCCACTGCAACGATATGCGCCACGAAGCCGCTGCCCAGGTGGTGCATGCCATGAAGATTACCGCGCCCGGCAGCGCCGTGGCTCCCGCGGGGGATTATGATGCGGCTACGCTTCAGTCTCTGCAGCAGGACTACAGCGGCACCCCCTCTGCCTCCACGGCTCAGCTGATGACCGCGCTCAACCTGCTGGCCAAGGGTGATGAAGCCGGCCTGGCCTCTCTGGAAGCCGTGGCCGCAAGTGATGCCCCCTTGCAGCTGCGTTCCCGTGCTCTGGCTGCCATCGGTACATACCAGCTGCAGCAGGAGAAGGATTCCGTACCCACCTGGACGCGACTGACTCAGCTGGAAACGAACCCCTATTCCGCTCTTGCCTACCTCATGCTGGGCGACCTTGCCAGCGCCAAGGGAGATAAGGACGCTGCCCGCAACTGGTACGAGCAGTGCAAGGCCAAGTGCCCCACCAGTGCTCTGGTGGCAGACAAGACGGTGGAGATGCGTCTTACTCTGTTGGATGTGGATGCCCCCACCCAGGTGACTCCGGAGCCTGCCGCAGAGGAGAAGAAGGAAGAGACGGCGGACCCCTTCGGCTCTCCTTTCGGTGATGTACCCACCGTGGGCGAATCGACCTTCAACCCCGGCATGTAAGTTTCCGCTATGGGACTTTACCAGGATAATTTCACCGGTCTTTCTGAGCTGGAGCGCCTCGCGGCCATGGCTCATGACCCGGTGCGCGTGCATGAAATCGGTGCCGACCAGTGGCCGCTTACCATGATGGCCTGCGGCCTCATGGCCAGTAATGACGAGGAAAAACTGGAGGAGAACTTCGATATCTACGATATCTTTGCCTCCCGCACCACCGTGGCTGCCCGTAAGAGCAGCCTGGTGCAGCTTTCCCGCTTTATCTCCGGTCGCAAGGGTGAAGGCTGGAAATCCATGGTGCCCTATGCCACCAATGAACCGGATGAAGCCCTGAGCCGCAAGGCTGCCACTTACGTGGCCACGCTTGCTCAGCCCGGCCCGCAGGAACCCCTGGCCGGTGTGCAGGAGCTGGTGTCATACCTCGTGCGCGATGACAGCACCCCCGCCACGCTGCTCGATGCCTTGCTCTGCATGGCCGATATGCGTGTGCTCCCCTTGCTGCAGCCCCTGCTGGAGCTGCCGGAGGAGCGCGTGGCCGGGCTGCTCGATGACCTGGCCACTACGCCGAACCGCCTCAGCCTTACTTTCCTGCTGCGAGTCCTTGAAACCTATCCCGGACTCGCGGAAGAAGTGACGGATGCGCTCTGCCGCGTGGCTCCGCTTTCCCCGGTCATTCTGGATCTGGCGCTTCCCGTGCCGACCTGGGCCTTCGAGAAAGCCAATCCCCAGCCGCTTCACGGCTGGACCGCTCCTGAATACTTTGCACGCATGCTCCCGGAGCTCAGTCCCGCACTCGATGCCGTGCAGCTCCAGCGGGTGCGCGAAGCCTTCCGCGCCTGCTGACACACTCAGGCGGGGCTTTTGCTTGCAAGCTCTGCCGCTATGTGTTAAATAATTTCCGCCATCAGAGCCGGTCCCGTAGTTCAATGGATAGAACGGCCCTCTCCTAAAGGGCAGATGTGGGTTCGATTCCCGCCGGGACTGTTTGCTTGTTTTGTGCTAATAGCGCCGTTTGTTTATTTTGCTTGATTTGTGAGGCGGTGTTGTTGTTAATAGGGGCAGTTCGGTGCGCGAAAATTGCGCGACTGGCTGCGCGACTTTGCGCGACTTATCACTATTAACACGTGCTATTATACCATGTCTCAGTATTCTGTTTCTTTTAGCGTTTATTCGGATGCTAAGTCTCCGTTCTGGTTGGCTCAGTTGGTGCGGCTGCATGGTATCGGGTTGCTGTCTGGTGGTGGCCAGGGGAAGCGGCGTACCTGGCATAGTAAGACTTTCCATTGCCTCCGCGCTACGGTGGTGACGATGCTGCATGCTAATGGGGTGAGTCAGGGTATGGCGATGGAGCTGGTGGGGCATGATTCGCCGGAGGTGCATGCGGTGTATCTGCGGCCGACTCCGGACCAGTTGCGGGAGGCGGCAGGGAGATTGGCGATTGGCTATTGACCCGTCTTCGCCAAGGCTACGCCGAGGCAGGCGATTGACGAAAGAGCTCCGCATTTTGCGGAGCTCTTTTTGTGCAAAATGCGGAGCTTGTCTAGGGAGTTCACCTGCTTGTCTAGGGAGTTCTGGAGGAGTTGTGGAGGAGTTAAAAAAAGGAACGCCCCGCAGGGAGGGCTGCGGAGCGCTCTAAATCCTTTTGCGGGTGCTTGAGGATTTGCGGGGTTGCAAACGTTCTGTTACCAGCAGTCGGTTTGCGGGGTGTGCGGTTGATGATAAACTTAATCGCAAGGAAGAGGTAGCACATTTTGTGTAAAACAGTCAACTCTTTTGTGTTTTTTGCGGATTGTTTACTTGTTTGTCAGTATGGATTGAAGGATGCTCTCAAGTGCATTGTTGTCGTTTTTATCGTGAGCATCTGTAATTTGTTTTAGTAATTCAATGGTTTTGAGTACCTGTTTGGCGTTATTGACGGCTTTTTTTCCTCGGTTTCGCAGCTTTAGATATTGTACAGCGAGAGGCCAAGCTAATAACAGAGAGGCTGGGCCAAGGAGTTTGTCCAAGCCGAAAGTCATAAAGACGATTGCTACGAGAGCTCCGATTAAGCATAGTCCATAACAGGAACGCACAATTTGCTGTGACTCACAGTCCAAATCTTCCCAGATACTGATAATTCTTGTTTTATATGCGGAGAATGTTTCTTTCTGGGTTTCTGCAAAACTAGCAAATTCTGATTCGAGCTGAATCTTTATGCTCTCTATTTCTTTTTGCTTTGGTGCAATCAGTAGGGTGCGTACTTTTTCCAAGGCCGGAGAAAAGAGAAGGAAGCCCAAGCACGTCCTAGCAAGAAATTGCCCGGTTTCTGTCCAATATGCGTGCATATGGAGGCCGTTCTCCCATCCGGTATACAGTTCTTTGAACCATGCCGTCATGTTTTAATGGCTGCTTTGTGACCACAGGTGTTGGTGAATGGCTTTCATTGCGCCGACTGTCTGGGTGGCTTCGGGGTTACTTTCTGCATGTGCGCAAACGATAGCTGCTTTTCTACCTTCATCCACTTCGAGCCTATACATTTGTCCGTCAGCAAGGACAAAATGAGGGATTTCTCCTTGCTTGTAATGGCGTAAGCTGTTTATGGCCTTAAGCCAGTTTGCCAAAGTTGGAGATTCTATGTTTGTGCAGGATGCCTCAGTTATTACCCTGATATCTACGCCTCGGTCGTGTGCCAGCATGAAATTGGCGAGCAGCGGTTCGTACACCAGTTGATTCAGCTTGCCGCAAAAGACATAGAATGTTTCCTGTGCTGCATTGAGGAATTCCTGAACGATGATTTTTGTGTATCTTGCGTCACGGTTGCGGAAAAACTCTCCGTTTTTGAGCCGTATGCGAGCGCGTACGGAATCGGTGTATTCATCCAATTCCGCTGCTGTGATTTCTAACGGTGTCCGACTGCTGTCAGTACAGCAGTCTTTTGCTGGAGTGCTGCTGTTTTTGTTTGTCATAATTCGTGTTTGGTGCAGGATTCATGCGAGAGGTTCATGGCGCTCCGTTATATTACCGTAACGGTCACGGTTAGTCAATCCTATATCTTGTGGTTGTTTTCTTCTATTAGGGGTATTTGGCTTTAATTGTATGATGCGGCTACTAGATGTTGTGTTGAGAAAAATGTGGCGCTTTTATGTTGCGGTCAGAGGTATGAGAAGGAAAATAGTTGCGTTTTTGCATTATAGTATAACCTATCCCGCTCGTCAATAGACTGCTCGGAGTGAGGCTTTTTTGTGGAATGTGCGGAGCTTGTCCAGGGTGTTCAGGGGTGGTGGGGACTAAAGTCCCGTGCTCCGATAGGGGCGGGGC
>JAZRBC010000063.1:0-1658 GCA_045634905.1 Akkermansia sp. | reverse complement strand
GGCAGCACGGCACGGGCCACAGCAATCTCGCCGGCATCATACCAGGTATCGCTGCCGGGGCAGTAGCACAGGCTCTGGTTGTGGAAACCGGGGTGGTTCTGCGGCGTATAGCCCTTCACCGTGGCATCATCGCCACCCAGCAGGTAGATGCGGCCGCCAATCACAGGGGCGGGCGTGGGGGCAGCACCGCAGTAGTGCGGCAGGTGAGCCAGACGACGCCAGCCCGTCTCGGCACTCCAGCTCCAGGCATCTGTCAGCATCTCGCGGGCCATGCGGCCTTCATCGCCGGGCTGCAGGCCGATACCGCCCAGCACATAAATAGTGTGGCCGATAGTGGCCATCTGCTGCAGGAAACGGCCGCGGCAGGGCATGGGCTCGCCATCGCTCCAGGTATCCGTCTCGGGGTCATACACCCACATGCGGGCTTCGGCATCCTGTTCACCGGGCGCCACGGAACCGCCCTGCACGTACACCTTGCCACCCATCACAACGGCGGCGTGGCCGGTAAGCGTGGTGGGCAGCGGAGCCACAGCCTTGCACTGCACATCGGCACCATCCCAGGTAAGCATGTAGCAATCCGCCACAGCGCCATCGGCATTGCTGCCGCCAATCAGCATCACACCCTGCGGCAGGGTGGCCGTGGCACCATAGCCCAGGGGCTTGGGAAGCGGAGTGGCATCCTTCCAGCCATCGCTGGAGGGCAGAACATAAATGCGGTCCGTCCAGCGCTTGGGGCCGCCTTCCCAGAGCGGTTTTTCCGGGAAATTGGCACCACCGCACACGATGAGAGCGCCGTTGCTCACGCCGGCATAAGAACCGGCAAAACCTTCAACATCCGGCAGGTCTGCCAGCTGTTTCCATTCCAGAGAAAGCTGTTCGTTTTGCATGATTCCCTACTTTACCACATCAGAGGGGGATACAGCAAGCAGGATTTACCTGTTCTCATAGAATTCGGGTAAATTTTTCCACATCAGAAGGCGTAATGGCATCCAGCTCATCCAGCAGGGCAGCAGCGAAGCTTCCGGGATGCGGGCAGCGGGCTGCAGCACGTTCACCGGCAATACCCAGGATGACCGCACAGGCAGCAGCACCCGTGAAGGCATCGGGCGCGGCGGCCACGCAGGCCGCGGACAGCGCTCCCATGGCGCAGCCCACACCCGTCACCCGGGGCATCAACGGGTCACCGTTTGCCAGAGCCAGCAGACGTTCACCATCTGTCACGTAATCCACCGCCCCGGTCACCAGCACTGCGCAGCCACACTGGCACGCCAATTGTTGTGCAGCCTGCACGGCGGCGGCACTTTCCTCTGTGGTGTCGGTGCCACTTACCCCCGTCTTCTGCGGCGGGCGCAAAGCGCCGTGAGCGCCAGCAGACCCAAAGTGCTTGTCGTGGGCTCAGGAACCTTCATCTGCAGATAAACCACGCCTGCATGCGAGTCATACACCAGCATGGTCTGGAAGGTGATATAGTCGCAACCGGTCAGGAAGTTGTCAGCCCGGGTATAGTAAACGCCGGGTTCTTTCGCCGTCTCAGTGATATCGCCGTAAATGAACTTCACGCTGCTGACATCGCTGAAGAGTACCAGCTGCACATCGCCGCTAAGTGTCTCATAGGGCACATCCAGCGTGGTGTTGAAGGTCAGCTGGTTATCTGTCAG
>JAZRBC010000062.1:0-1666 GCA_045634905.1 Akkermansia sp. | reverse complement strand
GCTGATTCCAAGCTGGAATACAAGCAGCTGGAGAACTACGTGGAGAACATGAAGCTTTCCAAGAAGGCTACCACGCAGCAGTTCACCTCTGCCACGGACACCAGCATCAAGATCCGCTGCGCCAGCAAGGAAGAAGCTGAGCGAATCGACGCCGAACTGCGCGCCAATGTGCCGGGCGTGAAGGAACTGCAGGCTCCCTCCATTGAGGAAGTGAGTGCCGCCCTCGGTTCCGCCTTCTTCAAGACCGCTCTCATCGCACTGGCTGCGGGTATGCTCGGCATCACCATCTACCTGGCCATCCGCTTCGAATGGTCCTTCGCCATGGGTGCCTTCTTCTCCACCCTGCACGACGTGCTGGCTATCATCATCCTGGTGGTGGTCATGGGTACTGAGCTGAGCATCATCCACATCGGTGCATTCCTCACGGTGGCAGGCTACTCAATTAATGATACCATCGTTATTTACGACCGTATCCGAGAGCACCTGCGCATGGCCGAACCCGGCGAGAAGCTGGTAGACATCATGAACGATGCCATCAACACCACGCTGTCCCGTACGCTGCTCACCTCCGGTTCCACCATCGCGGCACTCATCGCCCTGCTGGCTCTGGGTGGCCCCGCCATGTGGGACTTCTCCATCACCATGCTGCTGGGTATCTTCATCGGCACCTACTCCTCCATCTACATCGCTTCCCCCGTGGTGCTCTACTTCGACAACCGCGGCGACCTCCGCAAGGAGCTGCAGGAAGCAGACGATGCAGTCGGGGTGTAATAACAGCCTGTCACCAGCGTGAACCGCACCCTTTTCCACGCTCTGCTTCTCCTCTGTGCGGCCTTGTTCGCCGCCGCTGTGTGGGGTTCCGTGGATTGCGGTGCACGCCTGGATAATCCTTCCCTGCCTGCGGAGGTGGAGCTCCACCTCCGCAGGCTTATTTATTTCCACTTTGCTCTGGCGCAGCTGGCCGTTCTCGGCAGTGTGACATTAGTGTACTGCTACCACTGGAAATGGAAACGCTATTACCTCATTGTCAGTTACAATGAGAAAGGCATGACTCTGAATCCTCCCGGTATCCGCATGGCACAGGCACGCGTCTACCGCTGCCACCTGGGCAATCTGCAGACCGCACCCCTGCCCCCTGCAGGTGCCCCCGTGCTGGTGTATCCCATGTTCATGCTCAGCGGAACCAGCAGTGGCAGAAAACTGGTGGATGGCCTGCAGCAGGCATACCGCCACACGGCAAAGCAGCCGCAGCTCTATTTCCAGCCGGTGCTGGGTGCCTCTCCCTGGCTTGCAGAAGCCGCCGCACGCGAGATTGCTCCTCAGACGCGCAGCGATGTCGGCGTGCTCGTCGTGGCGCATGATTCCACCCTGCCCGAGCCGCCGCCCGAGCCTGCTCTTTTCTGCCGCCGCCTGCGTGAGCTGCTGCCCGGCACAGAAATCACCCTGAGCTACTTCAACCAGGCGCCCAAAGCCCGCGAAGTGCTCCGCCTCATGAACGCCGACCACATTCTGGTACTCCCCTTCCTGCTCACGGAAGGAGTGCACACCCACCGCGACCTGCCCACGGCAGCCGATGCCGCCGCCTGCGGCAAAACCCTGAAGCGCCTGCCCGCGCTCGCATCCCTCCTCGACCAACAGCCATGAAACTCGCCCTCAAAGTCACCCC
>JAZRBC010000061.1:0-4563 GCA_045634905.1 Akkermansia sp. | reverse complement strand
TCAGCGGGCGACATATCAATAGCGAGGGGTGAAGAGGGGCGCGCGTAAGCGTGCCTCTCGCAACCCCTCGTTTGATAAATAAACAAATAAAACCCGTGAAACGGGTGACATAGGGCTTTGGCATCCAACCTTTCCACGGCTTCTGTCACCCGTTTCACGCGTTCCGGATTATTTTTTGCATACGAGGGGTTCCGCCCGCCAACGCTACGCGTGTCGGGCTCTACCCCTCGCTATTGATATGCCGCCCTGACGGGCTCAAATTTCGGCTCGCCGTTGGCTCGCCAACTTCCAATTTATCGAGATACGCTGACTTTTTAGAGTTCCCTAATGACCATTGACCAGTTCCGTGCGCCGAAGGCGCAGCAAATTCAATCATTTGACAATCGTCAATAGTCAATCGTCAATCTCCTTTGTCTTCCACCTTGGGCTCAGGTGGTGGCGGGGGATTGAAATCGCACTTTTCCAAGTAGTAGGCGGCGGTGGCGTTGCCCTGCTCTGCGGCTTTCTGCCACCACATGCGAGCCGCCTCGCGGTCGATAGCCACACCGGTGCTGCCGGAATAAAGCAGCAACCCCAGCCGCAGCTGCGCCCGGACATCTCCGGCCTGCGCCGCTTCGGTCAACCGGGCCTGCATGAGCTGCAGACGCTCGCGCACCAGCTCATGCGGTGGGTCGGGCTTCTCCTTTTTCTCTGCAGCGGGCATGCTGCGGCTGCGCGCCGGCGCACCACTGCGCATGATAAAGGGCAGCAGCGCACTCACCCAGAACAGGGAGATAGCGCAGGTGGCCCACCAGGGCATCTTCTTGCGGGCGGGTAAAATGGAAAAGCGGCGGCGGGCGCGGGAACGGCGGTCATCGCGCCGCTGCTCGCGGTTCCGACCGCTCCGGGCAGAAAAACGCACAGAGCGCTGCATGCTGGCCAGCTCCGGCGCATCGGCATAGCGGATATCGCGCTCGCGGGCTTCATCGTACAAGCGGCGTTCGTATTCATCGCCCAGCACCCGGTAGGCCTCGGCAATGAGTTTGAAGCGTTCCTCCGCCGCCTCATTACCCACATTCAGGTCGGGGTGGTAAATCTTGGCCTGGCGGTAGTAGGCCTGCTTTAATTCAGCAGGAGAGGCATCCGGGCGGGCATCCAGCAGCTCATAATAATCGGGACGCTTCATACCTGCACCTCCTTTTCTCCGGCAAACCCTGCAAGCGTATGAGCGGGGCTCCAGCCCAGCGCACGCAGGCGGGTGCTCTCCACACGCATATCCGACACCCCACGCACCGAAGGCGCGGATTCCTGCTGCGGCACCGGCAACCCGAGTTCCGCCTGCAGACGGGCATAGATTTCAGCCTTGGAAAATGTTTCCCCGCACACATTGTACACCCCGGAACCCTGCCCGGCCAGCAGCAGGAGAGCCGCCACGGCGTCATCGCGGTGCAGGTAATTCATCAGGCGCTTGGGGTTACCGGGCAGGCAGGGCTCGCCCGCCACATACCGGCGCAGCAGTTCGCAACGCCCCGGGCCATACAGCGGCACCAGACGCGCCACCACCCCGCCGGCAGCCAGGGTTTTCTCCTCCGCCGCCAACAGGTGCTGCGCACGCTCTGTTGCCGCGCTTATCGTGCACTGTTCCGTCACCGCCTGACCGCACGCACCGGCATAAAGCGAAGTAGACGAACAGAACACTACACGGCTCGCTGCAGGCAGCACGCGGACGAGCGACTCCACCACAGCGGGATACGCCCGGCGATAATCCTCTGCCGAGCCACCGCGGGTCGCTGTGCAGCAGAACACCACGTCCGGCACCAGCTGCGCCATGGCCCGGAGCAGCACGCCGTCATCGGCCGCGCTGCCGCAAACATCCGCAGGCGCAGCGGGGTCAATGGTAAGCACCCGGACACCGGCTGCGCGGCAGGCTCCGGCCAGCGCCGAGCCCAGAAAACCGCAACCGATGACCCACGCTCTCTTCATGCCCGGTGTGTCCAGATGAGCTCTGCAAGCTCCAGATCCCCCGGCAGGGTAATCTTCATGTTGGCACCGCCCTGCACCAGCTGAGTCGGCACCCCCAGCGCCTCAACAGCCGACACCTCGTCAGTCACCACCAGCCCGTGAGCCTTCACATAATCATAAGCCTGCAGCAGCAGCTCAAGACGGAAAATCTGTGGAGTCTCCATGCCCCACAGGTTCTCGCGGCTCACCTTTTCCGGCAGCGAGCGGCCTGCGGCATCGGCGCGTTTCAGCGTATCCACCACCGGGTGGGCACAGGTGGCCGCTCCGGTTTCCTCTGCGGCAGCCAGACACGCAGCAATACCCGCAGGAGTAATCAGGGGGCGGGCACCATCGTGCCCCGCCACCATGCGGGTTCCGGCAGGCAGGGCTGCCAGCCCCGCCGCCACGGAATCCTGACGCTCCGCGCCGCCATCCACCCGGCTTACCGGCACGGGAAAAGCCGCAGAAGCCAGCCCCGTTTCCACCCAGCGGCTTTCGGGGCACACCACCACCACCGCAGCAGCACCGGCTGCCACAAAGGCATCCACACTGCGGCGCAGCACCGGCAACCCGGCAAGCGGAGCCGCCAGTTTGTCGAACCCGGCGCGGCGCGAACTACCAGCCGCTACGATGACAGCGCAGAACATACGGAATCCGGGGAAAATCAGTTCAGGCGGGAACCCACCAGCTGAGAAAGCAACTTACCGGGGGCACGCCCCTCGGTGCGGGCCTGCATCTCCTTCATCACGCGGCCCATATCCTTCTTGGTGCTGGCACCCAGCTCGGCGATGACAGCTTCAAGCACGGGAAGAATCTCAGCCTCAGTCATTTCCTTGGGAAGCAATGCGGCCAGAATCGTGATTTCGGCCTGCTCCTTCTCCACCTGGTCAGTGCGACCGGCCTGGGCATAAAGCGCAATGGCATCCTCGCGCTGCTTGATCTGCTTGCGCACCACGCTCTGTTCCTCGGCAGGCGTCAGCTCAGCATTCACGCTACCCTTGGCCAGCCGGGCATTCTGGATAGCAGCCTTCAATCCACGGAGAGCCCCCAGCGCCACCGTATCCTTGGCGCGCATAGCGGTCTTCATCCCCTCAGTTATCTGCTCATTCATAGTCATAACACCCCCATTAAACCACGCCCACGCGCCCACGCGCAAGGCTGAAATGCCAGCATGACAACAATTATCTGCGTCATCCCTCCATCTCCGCCATAATAAACCGCGCTGTGGGAGAGCCAACGCACACCCCCATCTCCAAGTCCCCCTCAACACAATTACCTCTCCAAGTCAAACTATCCAAATCACAAATCACTATTCCTTAATCACTAATCATTATTCATTGTCCACCCCCTATCCAGATTGTAGAAGTTCAATGGCTTAGTAGAAAATTCGGAATTTCCGAATTTTCTCATGGAGACTTCTCAATACTGCCCACCATCCCTCATACGCCTTTACATACCGGCAGAGAGATGGAATGGCACTAGCATTTTGTACCTTCTCACTCATCTAAACTAATTTTTATTACTCAAGTACATCAAATAGTAATGTGCAAATTTTGCACATTGCACCAATCCCGATAAACATATTTAACTCCAATATTCAGTTCAAGAAATTGAATCACTGTATGTTATATTCTAACACCTCATAGGCATTTCTATGAGTCCATCAACGGAGGCAAACCTACCTGCATTGATGACGATATTCCGTTTGAAATTCCAGATAGCTGGGAGTGGGTGCGATTGGTATCAATATGTGAGGTTAATCCTCGGAATAAACTCAATGAGGAATTGTTGGCTGGTTTTATTCCCATGGCGTCTGTGCGCGAAGGATTTTCTAATTATCATGATGTAAATACAAAAAAGTGGGGCGACATCAAATCTGGTTATACCCATTTGCGGGATAATGATGTTATGGTAGCGAAGATAACACCATGCTTCCAAAATAGAAAATCGGCTATCGTTGCCAACTTGCCAAACGGACATGGTGCTGGAAGTACAGAATTTCATATAGCAAGAACTTTTGATGAAAAAATAACACCTGGTTTCTTGCTTGTGCTTTTTAAGAGTGAATATTTTATACAGAAGGGGTTAGCAACATTTACTGGCACAGCGGGTCAGCAACGCATTTCAAGTGATTTCTTTTCTTCCTTTTTTGTAGCTTTACCTCCGACTAACGAACAGCTCAGGTTAGTTCGTGCGGTACAAAACAGATTACAAGCACTTAATGATATTGAAAATTCTCGTCGTCGGTATAAACGCATTCTCTCCGAAACTCCCACCAGTCTGCGTCAACAACTCATTCAGGCCGCCATACAGGGGCAGCTTGTTCCTCAAAATCCGAATGACGAGCCAGCATCTGTTCTACTGGAGCGCATAGCTGAGGAACGCGCCGCCAAATTCGGCAAAAAGGCGGCTAAATCAATGAGCCGAATCGAGAGACGTGGTAGTAAGACCTATGAGCTCTTCCCTGATGGTTCGGAAAAGGACATTTCGGAAGATATTCCCTTTGAAATACCGAGCTCATGGGAATGGTCGCGCATGGATTACTGTCTCGATGTAAGAGATGGGACTCACGATACCCCCGCA
>JAZRBC010000060.1:0-6073 GCA_045634905.1 Akkermansia sp. | reverse complement strand
GCAATCGATAATCTCTTCTGCCGCGGTTTTGTCCAGCGCGGGCACGGGTGCGGAGTCGGCCAGCACGGTTTCCTGGCGGGCCGCAGCCAGTATGCCTTCCATGAAGTCACCTGCCGGGCGGCTTAACATGCCTGAGTTCGGTTGAGGAATGCTGAAAGCGGATGCAGCTGCCTGGTTTTCTGCAGTAGAGAAGAGGCTGCGGGGAGGGGCTGCCGGTGCACTGGGAGCCGGGGGGATTTCCTCTGCCGTGGCAGGTGCTGTGGAGGTGTCGTGAGTCATGCCTTTTGTCCATTGTAGCGGCAATGAAGCTCTGTGTCGAGCATAAAGGCAGGGGAGCCATAGCTTTAGGCTTGCCAAAGTAGTGAAAATAAGTTAATCTCTGGGCATGTTCGTAGATAATATCCGAATTTTTGCCAAAGCGGGTAAGGGGGGCAATGGCCTCGCCTCGTTCCGTCGCGAGAAGTTTGTACCGCGCGGTGGCCCCGATGGTGGTGACGGTGGAGATGGTGGCAGTGTGATTCTGGAGGTAAGCACCGGAACGAATGATTTGCGCAATTATTTCTATGACCCCAAGCTGGTTGCCACGGATGGCATGCCCGGCATGCACGCGCGCAAGCACGGAAAGGATGGCCGCACGGTAATCGGCAAGGTGCCTCCCGGCACCATCGTATACCGCAGCAATGCTGCCACTATGCAGGAGGCTACGTGGCTGGAGCGCGAGGGAGACGGCATTGAGCTGGAACAGATTGCTGACCTGACCGAACCGGGCGAGCGCTTCGTGCTCTGCCAGGGAGGTAAGGGAGGACGTGGCAACTGGCATTTCCGCACGGCCACGGACCAGGCTCCGCTGAAGTTTGAGTACGGCACTGAGGCTGAGAGCGGGGTGTTCTTCTTTGAGCTGCGGCGCATAGCAGATGCCGGTCTGGTGGGTTACCCGAACGCGGGCAAGAGCACGCTGCTGACGGCCATATCGAATGCAACGCCGAAGGTAGCCAGCTACCCGTTCACCACGCTGCAGCCCATCGTGGGTGTGGTGGAATTCGAGGATTACCAGCGCTGCGTGGTGGCCGATATCCCGGGTATCATTGAGGGGGCATCCAATAACCGCGGTCTGGGGCACGAGTTCCTGCGCCACATCATGCGCTGCCATCTGCTGCTGTTTGTGGTTGACCTGACCGGGCTGGAACACGACCCGGTGGAGGCTGTTCAGACTCTGCGCAAGGAGGTGAAGCTTTATTCCGATGAGCTCGCCGCCCGCCCCTGGGTCATCATCGCCAACAAGATGGATGAGCCCTGCGCGGTTGAGAACCTGGAGATTCTGCGCCAGCGTTTCCCCAAGGTGGAGATTATCCCGATTTCCGCCGCCATGGGCGATGGCATACCTGCATTCAAGGAACGCCTGCAACAGCTGCTGAAGGAGGGTTAAAGAGGTGCTGGTTGCTGTTTTATCCGATATTCACGCTAATCTGGAGGCTCTGCAGGCCGTGCTGGACGATATGGACGCGCACGGTGCCGAGGGTATTCTGGGGCTGGGGGATTACATCGGGTTCAATGGCAACCCTGCCGAATGTCTGGCACTGGTGCGCCCCCGCCTGCTGGCGGCGGTGCAGGGCAATCACGAGGCTGCGCTGGTGGATCGCGCCGTTTTCGGGGTGCCCATGTACATGGAAATGATGGACCGCACCCAGGCTATGCTTTCTGTGGAAGCGGTGCGCTGGCTGCGCCGCCTGCCTAACCACACCTCCTGGCAGGACTGTATGCTGGGTCACGCCACCCCTGAGGCCCCCAAGCGCTGGGGACGCATCGCGAATGTGAACGAGGCCCGCAAGGTGTTCTCCTCTGTCAGAAATCGTGTTTCTTTTTACGGTCACACGCACCGCGCCTCCATTTTCCGCCTGCACCGCGGGCAGGTCGAAAAACTGGAAATCAATTACGATGCCCGCGGGGATTTCACCCTGCACATGCCTGCTGATTGCCGTTTCCTCGTGAATCCCGGCTCTGTCGGTCAGCCGCGGGACCTGGATTGGCGCGCCGCTTATGCGCTTTATTGCCCTGAAACGTCGACTCTTCATCTCCGCCGCGTTGCGTACGATGTGGCTGAAGCCGGCAACAAGATTGCGCGAACCGGTCTGCCTGCCTCCTTTGCCGAGGCGTTGCAGCATGGTGCTTCTCCCACCGGAGATTGAGAATTTTTAATTCCTACTTATTTACTATTGACTTGAAAAGTGGTATTGCGTAAAATCTGCACGCCTATAATAACGGTAGGAAATAAAAATGAAAGCGACATACCATTTCGAGACACGACAGGTGCATGTGGGGCAGGAGACGGCCGATGCCGCCACCGGGGCGCGCGCAGTGCCTATCTACGCCACCACAGCGTACGAGTTTCCGGATGCCGCGACAGCGGCAGCACGGTTCAGCCTGCAGGCGGAGGGTAACATTTATTCTCGCCTGACGAACCCGACGAATGACGTGTTCGAGCGCCGAATGGCCTCGCTGGAGGGTGGTGCTGCCGCTGTGGCCTTTGCCAGCGGAGCCGCCGCCATTGACAATGCCGTGCGCGGGTTGGCACAGGCAGGGCACCACATCGTGGCGTCAGCCAATCTGTACGGCGGAACCTACAATCTGTTTGCGCATACGCTGGCGGAATCAGGCATCACGAGTACCTTTGTGAAAGAGAAGTCGGCGGGGGCTTTTGAAGCGGCCATTCGCCCGGAGACCCGCCTGGTGTACATCGAAAGCATGGGCAATCCGAACTGCGACCTGGTGGATGTGGCCGCCATAGCAGAAGTGGCACACCGCCACGGGATTCCGCTGGTGGTGGATAATACCTTTGCCACGCCGTATCTGTTCCGCCCGCTGGAGCACGGTGCTGATATTGTGGTACACAGCGCGACTAAGTTCATAGGTGGCCACGGCACGGTGATGGGTGGCGTGGTTATCGACGGCGGGTGCTTCGACTGGGGGCAGAATGACAAGTTTCCCACGCTTACACAGCCGTGTCCGGGGTATCACGGGCTGGTGTTTCACGAGAGCTGCGCCCCGGTGGCATATGCAACCCGTCTTCGGGCTGTACAGCTGCGTGATCAGGGGGCTGCGCTGAGCCCTTTTCATACGTTCATGCTGCTGCAGGGGGTAGAGACGCTTTCGCTGCGCGTGGAGCGGCATGTGCAGAATGCGCTGCGCGTGGTAGAGTACCTGCAGGCGCACCCGGAGGTGGTACGCGTGAATCACCCCAGCCTGCCGGGTCACCCGGACCATGCTTTGTACCGCCGCTACTTCCCGCAGGGTGGGGGCAGTATCTTTACGCTGGAACTGAAGGGCGATGCGGCACGGGCGCAGAAGTTCTGCGAATCTCTGGAATTATTCTCGCTGCTGGCCAATGTGGCCGATGCCAAGAGCTTGGTCATCCACCCCGCGAGCACCACACACGCCCAGCTGGGGGCGGCGCAGATGGCGGCCTGCGGTATCACCGGCAGCACCGTTCGTCTCTCCATCGGGCTGGAGCATATCGACGACCTGCTGCAGGACCTGGAGCAGGCACTCAACAAAAGTCTGGAAAACGAGTCTCAACCATAGGACACCATGAATATACACACATCAGTATCGGAGCTGGTGGGGCATACCCCGCTGCTGGAGGTGGTGAATTACAGCCGCGCGCACGGGTTGCACGCCCGGTTGCTGCTGAAGCTGGAAATGACTAACCCCGCGGGGTCGGTCAAGGACCGTGTGGCGCTGAACATTATTACTGATGCCGAGGCGAGCGGGCGCCTGCAGCCCGGTGGCACCATTGTAGAACCCACCAGTGGCAACACCGGTATCGGGCTGGCGGCCATCGGTTGTGCCCGCGGTTACCGGGTCATTCTCACCATGCCCGATACCATGAGCGTGGAGCGCCGCAATATCGTGAAAGCCTATGGTGCCGAAGTAGTGCTGACTCCCGGCGCTGCCGGTATGCAGGGCTCAGTGGATAAGGCCGGGGAACTGGCCCGCACCATTCCCGGTGCCATTGTGGCCGGTCAGTTTAGCAACCCGGCCAACCCCGCGGCTCACTATGCCACCACAGGCCCGGAAATCTGGGCCGACTGCGAGGGGCAGGTGGATGCCCTGGTGGCAGGAGTCGGTACCGGGGGTACCATTACCGGCACAGGGCGTTATCTGAAAGAACAGAACCCGGCTGTTCGCGTGGTGGCTGTGCAGCCGGCGGCTTCTCCGCTGCTGACCGGCGGGCAGGCCGGGCCCCATGCCATTCAGGGTATCGGGGCGAACTTTATTCCCGAGGCGCTTGATTGCAGCGTGTATGATGAAGTGATTTCCGTGGATAACGAGGTCCCTATGGAAACTGCCCGCGAGCTGGGGCATCTGGAAGGGGTGCTGGTGGGTATTTCCGGCGGTGCTGCTCTGTGGGCAGCCACGCAGCTGGCGCAGCGCCCGGAGTGGGCCGGAAAGACCATTGTGGTCATCATGCCCGATGGTGCAGACCGCTACTATTCAACGAATCTTTTTGTATGAGCAAGCCATTTGATCTGAACCTGTACCTGGTGACAGATGCTCCCGAGCGCTGCCGCTACGGGCTGCTGGAAACCGTGCGCCGTGCAGTGGCGGGCGGGGTGAGTATTGTGCAGTACCGCCGCGATCTGGAGAATCACGCCGCCGTGCTGGCAGAGGTGCTGCCGCTGCGTGATTTCCTGCGCGGGGCAGGGGTGCCGCTTATCATTAACAATGATGTGGCGCTGGCCGTGGAAATCGGGGCAGATGGCATCCACATCGGCCAGAGTGATATGCCGGTGGCCGAGGCACGCGCGCTCATCGGTCCGGAGATGATTCTGGGGCTTACCGTAGCGAATGATGCCGAGATGGATGCGGTGGATGCCACGCTGGTGGACTATGTGGGCTGCGGCCCGGTGTTCCCGACTATTTCCAAGGACGATGCTCCCGCCGACCTGGGGGTGCAGAAATGGGCTGAGCTGGCCGCGCGCTGCCCGGTGCCCATCTGCGCCATTGGCGGGCTGGATGTGGAACGCTCCCGGGCGGTGCGCGCTACGGGACATTGCAATGGCATTGCGGTGGTATCCGCCATCTGTGCCGCAGAAGACCCTGAACAGGCAGCCCGTAATCTGTTATGAAAACGAGTGATTTAGCCGCGGTGCTGGAAAATCTGCGTGTGCAGAAGCCGCTTATTCTTTCGCTGACCAACAGCGTGGTGCAGCCTATCACGGCCAACATGCTGCTGGCGGCGGGGGCTTCTCCCGTGATGCTGAATGATGCGGAGGAAAGTGCCCAGCTGCTCCGCATCTGCGCCAACGGTCTGCTGATTAATGTGGGCACGCTCTCCCGACCTCAGGCAGAGCAGATGCGAGCTGCGGTGGATGCCGCCCAGTCTGCAGGCGTTCCCTGGGTGCTTGACCCTGTGGCTGTGGGGCTGCTGGGATTCCGCACCGAGTTCTGCCGCGAGCTGCTGGGGTTCTCTCCCGCGCTCATCCGCGGAAATGCTTCGGAGATTATGGCTCTGGCCGGTGAGGCAGCAGGTGGCCGTGGCACGGATACCACAGAGGACAGCTCCGCTGCCGTGCAGGCTGCCCGCCTGCTGGCAAAGCAGTGCTCCTGCCCGGTGCTGGTCACGGGCCCGGTAGACTATGTGACCGATGGGGAGAGGCTGCTTGCGCTGGGGAATGGTCACGAAATCATGACCCGTGTGACGGGTGTGGGCTGCGCCATGGGAGCGCTGGCCGCGGCCTGCGTGGCCGCCGCGCCCGATGCCTTCACGGGTGCTGCTGCCTGCGCGGCCATTCTGGGTATTGCCGGAGAACGGGCTGCAGCGCGTTGCCCTCGTCCCGGCAGCTTTGCCACAGCTCTGCTGGATGAACTGGATTCACTCAATCCCGCCGATGTGGCAGACTACACGCGTATTGTGTGAGACTGTACACGCGGGCCTGGATATGTAGCAGGACGGTATTCTGAATCATTATCCAGTGCGTAGCTTGTTCCGTCCAAGCTGGATAATGAAGAAAATAACCCGGGAGGGGGGCAGGTGGTTTTCAGGCTGCCGTGACGATTCAAACGAGCCATCAGA
>JAZRBC010000059.1:0-12347 GCA_045634905.1 Akkermansia sp. | reverse complement strand
GTGGAAGACCTGGTGCGCAACGTGGCCGTGGCCACAGAACACTACAACGCCTTCAGCTGGTACCGGGTGGAGGCAGAAAACTTTGAATCCATCCACAACCACAGCGCCTACGCCATGGTAGAGCGCAACCTCGGCTGATTTGCCGGGTGATTCCAGCTTTTTATACCAACTCACCTCACTACCTCATGAAGAAGGTACTGATTCTTGCACTCGCGATGCTGCTGACAGACTGCCAGCAGATGGCCTATACCGGCAACCCCGAATACCGGAAGTACACCATGGATGACCTGGCGCTGCTGCAGATGAGCACCAGACGCGCCACCACTGCAGAAGTATACAGCCGCATTGCACAGCCGCAGCATGGCGAAGAGACAGTCAAACGTTACCCGCTGAGCGAAGACGACCTGCAGGTACTCAAGGACTGCCTGAGCAAGGTCATCCCCGCCCCGCACTCCACCGCCGAAGCGCTGAACCGCCGCTGGAAATCCGAGGGCATTGAAATCCGACTGTTCGGCTCCGATGGTCATCACCTCTGCTCCATCAGCCAGAATTCCATCTGCAGCTATTCCGATTCAGAACGCTTCGGTAATACCCTGCTCTGCCTGCCCGACGCAGACATGGGCGTACTGAGGGCCCTGCCTCCGATAAGGGAAGCCAAGGAATACAAGGATAAGGAAGAGCGATACGCCTACCACTGCCGCCACCGCGCAAAGGCAGCGGAAGAAATCCGGCATAAGGCAGCAGAGGCATGCATGGCCCGTGTAGAACTGGAAACAACGGACGACAAGGAATACATTGAGCTGGAGGAAGAGGAACTCCAGCAGCTGAAAAGCATCCTTGCCACAGCTGAACCTCTGCCGGCCATGACCCGACAGGCCTGGGACACACCGGAAAACCACTGCATGCCCCTGCCCCCGCTGCTCGTGAGCACCTCGCTTCAACTACTTGACGACGAAGAGGAACCCATCGATTCCATCCCCCTGGATTATTCCTATTTTGCGGCCAGCTCCAACGCCGGCAGCTTCACGCAGACAGAAAACCAAGGAGAGGCAGCAGCTCTGCCGGATGAGCAGCTGAAGGCATTCAACGAGCTTCCCTTCCACTCGAGAATTCAGGAAGAGAAGGCAGAAATGACCGAAGCTCAGTTGCGGGACTGACAGTGCGGGCAGATGCCCTCAGCATCACGGCGCAGGAAGCGGAATCCGCAGATACGGCAGGTCAGGTGTGTGCGGGCGCGCTGGATGCGGCGCCACTTTGCCACAATTTTCACCGGCACGTAGATGCAGATAAGCAACAACAGCCCCAGATACACCAGCAGGGTGAAAAAGTCTGAGGGAGGCATGCCAGCCGGGCTCATGACGGCACCTCCTCTCCGGCCACGTCCATTTCCTTTTCCACACCGGGGTGAAACACCGGCTCCGCCACGTCTGCGTCCTTGCCAGCCGGTACAGGCTCCACAGCCGCCTCTGGAACTGCAGGCTCAGGAGCATCCCCTGGCAGTTCCAGCAGCGTTTCCCTGCTGAGCACCACCGAATCTGCCACCGGAGAACACACGGGCAACGGCGGCGGTGTCAGTATCTGAACCGGCCGCAGCAACGGCATAGCCGCCGCAGCGGCATCTTCCTGGTATTCGGGATCTGCCTTGTGTGGCAGATGCAGGGGCAAAGGACTCATCCGGCGCAGCAGGAAGCGGGTCAGGCGGTCTTCTTTCACCTGCACGGTACCCACGCCCTTGGGACTCACGCGTTCCGGCATCTCCACCGGTGCCATCCAGAGCCCCAGGGCAACCACCCCCAGAGAAAGAACAAAAAAGAGAGGCAGGCACCCCGGCATGGGGCGACTGTGCATGGTGTGGTAAAGCAGGCCGTGTTCCTTATCTTTCATTTACTCCAGAGCCGGAACCCCGGCAAAGCTACAGGTGAACCCGTGTGAAAGAACCATGTCCGCCAGTCGATGGGCGGCTCCGGCCGATACAGCCTTATCCAGCACCAGGATGACCGATACGCGGGAAGGAGTGGGGCAATCCCAGCTGCAGAGCTGAGCCTCAAATTCCTCATAACCTCCCCGCAGAAGATTGGAACCCACATAAATACGCGGCGAATCCCCCGGAGCCACGGAGACAATGTGAGTATTGTCGCGGTCGTAGGAGTCCATGCGGAAATGAGATTCCTGCGGCTGCACCGTGAACCCGAAGCGCGGGCCCAGGTGGTTCGACAACAACACACACACACACAGCACCAGTAAAAGATTAACCCCGGCCACCACCAGAACGGGGAAGCCTCCTTGCTTGAGCGTGGAACGAACGCGGCGCATGGGACTGATGAGGTATACGGATTACTTCCCGGCGTCTGCGGCCTTTTCCTCAACAGGCGTATCGGAGCAGCAGCAACGGCGGACCGGCTGCGGCTCTGCAGCCCTGGCGGTCTCGGCCTCCTCGCGGGCATCGGCAATGATGTGCACGCACTCCAGGCCGGCACGCTCCACGTTGTTGATAAGCTTGCGGGCACGGGAAGCCAGATACATGTAGAAAAGGTAGCACGGAATGGCAAATGCAATACCAGAGGCCGAAAGCATGAGAGCCTCCTGAAGCGTAGCCGCCACCACAGGTGCGGCCGCTGCGCCATCGGTGATGCCGGGCTGCTCATAGAAACGCACCAGCGCCAGCAGTGTACCCAGCACGCCCAGCAGGGGCATGACCGTGGCACAAACCAGCAGCACTCGCACATTGCGGTCAATGCGATACACCTCCACCTCGCTTGCTTCCAGCGCAATCTCGCGCAGCTCATGGCGGGAAAGACGCGGGCGGCTCAGCACCGCCTCCACCACACGGGCCATGGGACCGGGCAGCTGGCGGGCCTCGTGCAGGCACTCATCATACTGACCGGAGCGCAGCAGAGCCGACAATCCGCGCAGGAAATCACCGGAGTTGATGCTGATGCGGTGGAAATAGAACAGGCGCTCTGCCAGCGCGGCCAATGCCAGCGTGGCAAAGAAGAGGATGAGCCAGAACATGGGGCCCATTGCAGCTATCATTTCGCTCATATGTCGGTCTCAGGAGGTAGAAGTTGTTGAAAAATCAGGGAAGAAAGGAAAAGCCCCTGCCCGCCCATACAGGCAGGGGCTGAAAAATCATGCCTTCGGGGTGATGCTCTCTGCGCCGAAATAAGGTACCAGCGCGGCAGGAATCTTCACCGAGCCATCCGGCTGCTGGCACTGCTCCAGCAGAGCCACGAAGAGACGCGGCAGGGCCGTTCCCGAACCATTCAGCGTGTAGGGTGTGCGAATCCTGCCCTCGGCGTCCTTGTAGCGGAGCTTCATGCGGCGGGCCTGGTAGTCGGTGAAACAGGAGCAGCTGGAAACCTCCAGATACTTACCCTGCCCCGGAGCCCACACCTCGATATCATAGGTCTTGGCAGAGGAGAAGCCTACGTCGCCCGTGCAGAGTTCGATGACGCGGTAGTGCAGCCCCAGCTTCTGCAGAATGCTCTCGGCGTGGCTGGTGAGCTTCTCCAGCTCGGCAAAGCCTTCCTCCGGGCGGCAGATTTCCACCAGCTCCACCTTGTCGAACTGGTGCACGCGAATCATGCCCTTGTTCTCTCGAGCGGCAGAACCGGCCTCGCGGCGGAAGCAGGGGGTGTAGGCCGTCATCTTGATAGGCAGGTCGGCCTCCTTGAAAATCTGGTCACGGCACAGGTTGGTCACGGGCACCTCAGCGGTGGGCACCAGGAACATGCTGTTCTCCTCCAGGCCGTACATATCTTCCTCGAACTTGGGCAGCTGGCCGGTGCCGTACATGCACTCGCGCTTCACGATGAAGGGAACACCCACTTCCTCGTAGCCGTTCTCGCCGGTCTGCGTATCCAGCAGGAAATTGATGAGCGCACGCTCCAGGCGGGCACCCTTGCCACGGTAAACGATGAAGCCGGAACCGGAAATACGGGCAGAGTCCTCAAAATTCAGCAGTCCCAGGCTGGTGCCCAGCTCCACGTGGTCCTTCGGCTCGGCAATCTCAGGCTTGGTGCCCCAGACGCGCAGCTCGGGATTAGCGCTTTCGTCCTCACCCACGGGGGCGGCATCATGCGGCATGTTGGGAATGGAAAGCAGCAGAGCCTCCTGCTCCTCAGCGGCAGCGCTGGCCACCACATCGAGCTCCTTGATGCGGTCGCCCACCTCGCTCATGCGCTTCTTGAGCTCCTCGGCCTCCTCGCGGCGGCCTTCCTTCATCATCTGCCCGATCAGCTTGGATGAACTGTTACGCTCCTGGGAAAGCGCCTGCTTTTCCGTCTCGGCACTGCGGCGCTTCACATCACACTCAAGCACCTTATCCACAAGCATCCAGTGGTCACCACCACGCAGACGCACTCGTTCCTTCACATATTCGGGATTTTCCCTGACAATACGAATATCTAGCATAACGCACTTATTCTATACCAAAGCGCCCCGGATTCAAGCCAAAACTGTGTTTTTCGGCGGCATTATCTGTCCCGCATGCCTGCTGTATTGGAAAAAAGGGGCACGTTGACGGTGTGCAAGCTTGTGCCGCAGCGATACAGATGGCATGATGAACGGATAATGGACAACGCGCTGCAGAAGAATTTGAGCCGGGTGCTACTATGTGTGGCGCTGTCGGTGCTGCTGCATGCGCTGCTGGGAATGCTGCTGCTCCTGCTGCCACCGCAGGAGCAGGTAAAGCGCAGAAACAAGCCGGAAAAGCCCCGCACAGTCCGAGTGCTGCGCACTGCCGGAAGAAAAGCCGCAGATGAGCAGAAGAAGCAACAGAATTCCCCGCAGGAAAAGAAAGAGGAATCCCCGCAGAAACCATTTGCCAAAACAAGTGCCGATACCCCGCAGCGCCGCCCTGAACAACCGGAGTACGAAGGCAGTCGCGATACCCGCGCCGCCAGCGCGCCCGACGCAGAGCACCGCCGCAGCGATGCCCATGCCCCGGCTCAGACCGGCGAAGAAAAAGAAGAACTGGTCACCTTTGACCAGGAGCGGCAGGAGGGCGACCTGAAGCACGAAGGCAAGCGCCGCGAAAAGCAGCACCCACCAGCTCCGCCGGTGCCACCTGCCCCGGCTGACCAGCCCCGGCCACCGGCAGATGGCCGGCCGGATGCAGCGCCTGCCCGAGTGGATGCTGACTCCGGCAATGACACCGCCACCACCCAGCTGGATACCACCCGCTCGCTCACCATGGCCGATGCCTCCGGCGAGGGGCTGAAACTACAGCAGAAACGCCCGGAAATCGACCTCGCAGAGCTGGAACAGCAGGCTGCCCGCATGGGCGCTCCCGATGCTGCTGGTAAATCACCCACTGCCGACGCACGTCCCCGCGTGTTCTACGACCCGAGTCTGGCCGAAAGCCGGCAGCCCCCGGGATTCCGCACCTACGAACGGCGCAGCCGCAGCAGCGGAAGATTCGTACTGGGCCGCGGGGCCGCGCTGAATGTGGCCTCAACCCCGCGCGGCATGTACGAGGCGCTCATCTACCGCCGGATTGCGCACTTCTGGTACATTGCCTGCGATGAACACCGTGGCGATATCATCCCCGGCAAAATCACCATCAGCCTCCGCATTGATAAACGCGGGCGCCTCGACAGCATGGCTCTCATCAAGCGCAGCGGTGCGAGCATCAGCCAGCAATCCTTCACCTTCAAAGCCATCCGTCGTGCCAGTCTTCCGCCTATGCCACCAGAGGTGCAGGCCGATGTCGTAGGCAGGCTCATGGAACTCATCTTCGAATTCAATTTTGACTAACACCACCACCATATCATGAACGAAACCATCAGCCAATTCTTTGCCGCCTGCCACCCCTTCGGTTACCCGCTGCTGGCATGCTCCGTCATCATGCTCAGTGCCATCCTGTACCATCTGCTCTTCACCCGGAGGCACAAAAGCCTGAACCGGCTGGAATTAGTGAGCACCGGTATAAGCTCTGCCACCGCAGTACAGGAAGCCCTGAAGCATGATGAACTGGTGAGCGTACTGGCCTTCATCCAGAACTCTCCCGCCTCCCCCACCCTGGAGCAGCAGGTGGAAGCCCGGCTCCGCTGCATCATCGACCGCCAGCGCGCCGGACTGGCCACCATCAGCATCATCACCACCATTGCGCCCATGCTCGGCATTCTGGGCACCGCCTGGGGTCTGGTGGATATTTTCGGGGTATTCGGTTCGCCCGATGCGCAGGATGGCATTGCCCTCGGTATCTCCAAAGCGCTTTATACCACTATATTCGGCTTGGCCATTGCCGTGCCGGGTACCATTGCGCTCAGCTGTTTTGAACGCGCGCTGGAGCGCCGCGCCGCCCGCATCAACCAGTGCTTCACCGATATCCTTGCCAACCACCGCAACGCCTGACGCTCATGAAAATCTACGAACGTAAATTCGGGCAACAGGGTATCCCCATCGTACCCATGCTGGATATCCTCACCATCCTGCTCATCTTCTTCATTGTACACACCGAGTTCAAACGCCAGGTGAGCGTACTGAAGCTGGATGTGCCGCAAACCCAGCACCTGGCCGGCACGCAGGGGGATAAGAACAGCATCCTGCTGGAAGTGGGTGAGGACGGCAGCCTGGGCTTCAACGGCAGGCTGATTCCCGACTCGCAGCTGGGCAGCGCTGTGCGTGAGCTGCTGCAGCAGAACCCGCAGGCGCGCATTCAGGTATCCGCCGCAGGCGGGGCCTCCATGAGCCGCTTTGTGGAAGTGCTCGATACCCTGACCGCCGCCGGGCTGGAAGTGGAAGAGGTGCCGGTGCGCATTGATTACCGCCCCTGAGCACTCAACCAGAAGGTCTCTGCCATGACCCGGGCGCGGGGGAATGCCATTTCGAACAAGCGGGCGGGGGTCTTGATATCCTCCGACCACAGGTTGGCCTGCAGTCCCAGCACATGCGCCGCCTGCGGGAGCCGGAACGAACGCACCGTCTCCGGCGTAATCACCCGCTGCCAGGCCGGTGCCACGCCCACCCGCTGCGGGTAATCAAAGTAAAAGTGAGAGTTCGGGCACAGGATGGTGGGTAGTCCCAGCGCCAGGATTTCCTCCATTTTCTCTGCCCTCCAGAGCATAACCCACTGACCGCGCACACCGTTTTCGGCCGCCTCATCCCAGGTGATGGCCGGGTACCCCCTGGAGCTGACATAATCCACCATTTCCTGCATGAACACGCGCTGCTGCTCGCGGGTCAGAAGCTGGGTATCAACCTCATCGCCGCCGAGGTGAATCGGGGTTCCGGGAGGAAAAAGCTCCATGATTTCATCGAGAACCTCACGCGCAAAGCGGCGCACCCGGGGATTCTCCACCGCCAGCACATCGCGCCCCAGTTTGCAGCCGGGGGGTGGCTCCAGCGCCAGCTCCGGATAGGCTACCAGCGCCGCATAGGCATGCCCGGGCAGGTCCACCTCCGGCACCAGCATGATTCCCCGCGCCGCACCATAGGCTATGAGCCCGCGCATTTCCTCCTGCGTGTAATAACCGCCGTAACAGGTGGTGAAATGACTGCCGATTTCGTGGTCGCGCCAATTCCAGCCCCCCTCGGGCAGTTTCTTGCGCCACGCGCCCACCGAAGTCAGCCGCGGGTAGCGCAGGCTTTCCAGGCGCCAGCCCGGGCCATCCGTCAGGTGCAGATGCAGGCGGTTGAAGCGCAGAGCGGCCATCTCATCCATGAACTGCCGCAGCACCGCCGGCTCAAAAAAGTGGCGAGACACGTCCACATGCAGCCCGCGCCACGCTGGCTGCATATCCCCGGCCCTTGCCAGACCAGCCAGCAGGAAAACCCAGACACAGACAAACCATGCTTTCATCCGCGTGTCCTCTCGTTCAGGGCACCAGCAGGAACATGCCGCCGGGAATCTCCTCTGCCGGCACATGCACCAGCACGGAATCCTTCAGCGCATCCACCCCCAGAATCGTGAACTCCCCGCGGGCGCAGAGAATGGGGGTCACACCCTTGAGCACCACACCGGGAGCCACTACCAGGTCGCCGGGGTGCCCCTCCACAAACTGCTGCGCAGAAGCCGTATCAATATCACCGATATGGGCCTTGATTTCCCCTGCAGCACCGGGCTGCCAATCATCTGCGCAAATGCGGGTCACGGAGCTCCCCGTATCCAGCAGCAGCTTAATCTCCTTGCCCTCGCAGCTGGTCACCCAGTGAACCCGGCCGCTGCTCTCCACCTCGCCCTTCACCGGCACGAGTTTCTTGTCCTCCGGGATACCCCAGTAGAATTCATTGTGGCGGAAATCAAACGTAAACGGCATTGAGCCCAGAAAATCCATACCGATGATACCGTCAATCTTCTCAGCCATCATGCCGCGCACAGCGCCCAGATTCATCACCATCACCGGATGCGCCGGCGATACCCCGGGCCCGGCCTGCAGCGGCGCCACCAGCAGTCTGGGCTTCTGATTCGAATTTCCCTTGAACGCAAAGCGGGAAGTATCCACCCACTGAACCTGCCCCAGTCTGGCCACACTTTCCTCATGCAGCACGGTGTGGGTGGCACCTGTGTCCAGCATCATGCGCATCGGCACTCCGTTCACCAGCGCCGTCACCAGCACCTGCCCGCAACGCGCATCGCGCGACATAGCCATGACATCTGCGGCCATCTCCGGCGCAACAGCAGCAGCCACTTCTGCCTCAGCCCCCACCGGCACCAGGCATCCGAGTGCCGCCATTATTCCAATTACCAGATTTTTCAGATACATAACAAGCAGAGATTTTTTCTGTGGCTATCATAACAATTCTGCCCCATAATGCAATGCTATTTTTCCCGTTTTCCGTACAGCAGAGCAGATTTGCCGGAAGCTTTCGCGGGCTTATGGACGCATCGCTCACCCTGCCGGCAAACCGTCATGAATGACAATTCCGGGTAGGAGAAAGAAAAACGCGTTGCAGTTTTTTGTATGAATTGCCTGGTTCCTGCATGTTTAGGCTGGAAATTCGGCAAAAAGTGCGTATAATACCCGCGCTATGTCAGAAAACACACCTGTCAATACCGCTCCGGGTTCCTCTGAGGAGGAACTGATTGCCGTGCGCCGCGAGAAGGTGAGCAAGATTCGCGACCTGGGGGTCAATCCCTATGGTGGGCGTTTCGATATCACCACCACTGCGGGCGAAATCAAGGCAGACTTCGAGGAAGGCAAACAGGTGAAATTCCTCGGCCGCATCACTGCCCTGCGCGACATGGGCAACACCCAGTTCTTCACCGTGGGTGATGTGCGCGGCGCTATCCAGTGCATGCTGACCAAGAAGTCCATGGAGCCGGAAACCTGGGCACTCTGGAAGCTCCTGGAGCGTGGCGACTGGGTCGGTATCGAGGGCGAAACCTTCATCACCCGCACCGGCGAGCCCTCCGTGCGTGTGGCTTCCTTCAAGGTTCTTTCCAAGGCTCTGCGCCCCATGCCCGATAAGTTCCACGGCCTGGCCGATATGGACATGCGCTACCGCCGCCGCCACCTGGACCTGATGAGCAACGCCGAAAGCGCAGACCGCTTTGTGAAGCGTTCCCTCATCGTGCAGGAAATCCGCCAGTACCTCATCAACCGCGGCTTCCTGGAGGTGGAGACCCCGATGCTCCAGGATATCGCCGGTGGTGCTTCCGCCAAGCCTTTCGAATCCTACTACAACGCGCTGAAGAAGGCCGTGACCCTGCGTATCGCGCCGGAGCTCTTCCTGAAGCGTCTGCTGGTGGGTGGTTTCCCCAAGGTGTTCGAGCTGAACCGCAACTTCCGCAACGAAGGTGTGGACCGCCGCCACAACCCCGAATTCACCGTGCTCGAAGTGTACGAGGCCGGTGGCGACTACGAGACCATGGCCGAAATGATGGAGGACATGATCTGCACCGTGGCCGAAAAGGTGTTCGGCACGCTCAAGTTCGACCAGTACGATGACAACGGCAACCTGCGCTGGACCGTGGACCTGACCCGCCCCTGGCGCCGCGCCGATTACAACGACCTGGTGAAGGAAGTGGCCGGTGCCGACTGGTTCGATCTCACCCCCGAGCAGCGCCGCTCCCGCGCCGAAAACGAACTGCATGTGCAGATTGGCGATGACCTGAACGACACCGACGTGACCCAGCAGGTCTACGAGAAACTCATCGAGGAAAAGCAGGCCAACCCGCTCTTCGTGTGCCACGTGGCCCGCGACCTGGTGCCCCTGGCCAAGGCCAACCCCGAGGACCCCAGCGTAGTGGACGTGTTCGAGCTCGTCATGAACGGCCAGGAGCTCTGCCCCGGCTACTCCGAGCAGAACGACCCCGTGGAGCAGCTGGAGCGCCTGCAGCACCAGGCCGGCGAGGACACTCAGAAGATTGACTACGACTTCGTGGAAACCCTGGAAAGCGGCATGCCCAGCGCCGGTGGTATCGGTATCGGTATCGACCGCCTCTGCATGCTCCTCACCGGTGCCAGCTCCATCCGCGATATCATCCTCTTCCCGCAGCTCAAGAACCGCGGCTAAGCACACGCAGAACAGTATTTATACCAGAAACCGCCTCCTCCGAGGCGGTTTCTTCTTTTCGCAAAACAATCGGAAGTGCTGGCTTACCCCCGCCGCACCAGTTCGCTGGCGTAGTGGCGGCCCAGTTCGGCGGCATGCTGCTGCACCCAGTCGCTCAGGCGGCGGGTGCCGACTGTGGGGCCGGGCACGGCAAGACGGTCCTGGCTCAGCCCGGCTATTTCGTCGCGAGTGAGCATCACATCGCCGGTCAGCGCGCCAAGCACTCTGGTGGCCTGATAGCCCAGCTCTGCCGGCACCGGCAGCACCGGGCGCCAGATTCCCATGACCCGGGCCAGCAGCTTCCACATATCCCGGAAGCTGTATGTCTCTGCCCCCACGGCGTTGATCATCCGGTGCGGGGGCTCTGCCTCAGCCTCATCCATAGCCAGTTCGGCAAAATCCTGCACATGTATGGGCTGCATGCGGTACGTACCCATACCGAAGGTGGCTACTGCCGGCAGGTGCCTCAGGCTCCAGGCCATGTTGTTGATGAGAATACTTTCCGCCGGAGTATCGCCGAACAGAATGGCAGGGCGCAGAATACTGTGCGGCACCCCTGTGGCCACCAGCGCGGCTTCCAGCTCTGCCTTGCCGCGGAAATACGGCAGCTCGCTCGCGGCATCCGGCTGGGTAATACTGGTGTGCACCACGTGGCTTACCCCGGCGCGCTGCGCTGCGGCAAACATCTCCAGCGTATTCTTCACCGCCTCCGCGTGGCTGAAAGGCGCATGCCCTGCCCCTGCATAACTGAAGCGCACCCAGTAGGTATTCACCAGCACATCCACCCCCGCCAGTACCTCCTCCCCCGTGCTCCAGGGCATGGGCCGCAGTTCATACCCCTCAGGGTTCGGCAGACGCCCCGCCGAGTTCGTAAGTCCCACTACGCGCCACCCGCGCCGCGCGGCCTCTGCCGCCACGTAGCGCCCGCTGTATCCCAATACTCCTGTTATGGCTACTGTTTTCATATTTCTGTAATTTGAGAAATCTTATTTTAAAAAAATTCATAGTCTGGAAATGAGAGCCAGCACCTTGCTGCCCATGAGCGCCGCGCGTCGAAACACAGAGGTGTTGTAACGCTGGGCCGCCGTGGCCACATTTTCAGCGGTCTGCAGCAGCTCCTGCATCGCCTCCATGCGCGCAAGGGTATGCGCATCACCCTCGCTCCGGGCAGCCGCCAGACACTCCTCCACCGCCTGCACAGCACCAGCCGTCTCGCGGCGGCGGCGTTCCTCCAGAATACGGCGGGCCATCTCCCACACATCGGCCTCGGCGCGGTAAAAGCTACGGCGATCCCCGGGGCGGGATTCGCGGTAGACGAGATTATAGCCCTCCAGTTCCTTCAGGCTGGTGCTCACGTTCGACCGCGCCAGCTGCAGCAGCTCGCACATCTCCTCCGCCGTCAGCGGCTCCTGCGCCACATACAGCAGACCATGCAGCATAGCCGTAGAGCGTGGAATCCCCCAGCGGGTTCCCATGTCGCCCCACCGGCGGATGAACTTCATCTGCGTCTCACTCAGCTGCATGCGCCTATTTTCTGAAATTTCAGAAATTTGTCAAGCGTTTTTTCCTTTATCGGAGCACGGGACTTCAGTCCCGACGGTTTAAGGCGTTACCAGGATACGGGACTAAAGTCCCGTGCTCCGATAATTTCTACGAGCCACCCCGCTAAACACTCATTTACCGCTGAACTTCGGGACACATGTGATATTGGGCTTGCCTGAGCTGCAGCATGGTGTATACTCTCCGGGCAATGGAAGTTTACTGCATGCCCGTGCCAGGACACCCTGGCGGGCGCATGCCGGGGAACTGCGGGGGCAGCGGCAGCCCCCCGCGGCATACCTGTTCAA
>JAZRBC010000058.1:0-2574 GCA_045634905.1 Akkermansia sp. | reverse complement strand
GTCACGCCGGTGATTTCAATCTTGTCACCGGGAGACACGGGACCCGCCTCCAGACGGATTTCGGCTACGCAGGGCTTGGCATACCAGCGCATCACGCGTCCCAGATGCTGACGCTGCTCCAGCGCCAGGCTGTTCGAGCAGCCGCTCCAGGTTTCCCATTCCTCACCCAGATAATAACCACCATGCCAGAACTGGCGGTTGAACACGCGGAGCAGCTCTTCTTCCCAGGCGGCCACCTTCTCTGGGCTCCATTCGCCACGGGCGCAGCACTGCACTGCTTCCTTATACACCTGGGTCACCGTGGAAACATAAGCCTCTGAGCGTCCGCGGCCCTCCAGCTTGAACACCGATACACCGGCCTCGACCAGCTGATCAATCACGCGGATGGTGCAGATATCCTTGGGGGACATGATGTACTGGTTATCAATATCCATTTCGAACCCGGTCTCGGTATCCGTCACGCGGTACTTGCGGCGGCAGAGCTGGTAGCACTGGCCACGGTTGGCGCTGGCATTGTAGGCAGCCAGGCTCATACCACATTTACCGGAAATGCCGATGCAGAGCGCACCATGCGCAAATACCTCGATGCGCACCTGCTTACCCGAGGGACCCGTGATATTCTCGCGTCTGATACCGTCGATAATATGGCGAATCTGGCTGAGCTTCAGCTCACGGGCCAGCACCATCACATCCGCATAGGCGGCAAAGAAACGCACCGCCCCCAGATTGCACACATTGGCCTGCACGGATACATGCACCTCAAGCCCGATACTGTGGGCATAGGAAATAACGGCTAAATCGGCCGCAATCACAGCATCCACCCCAGCCTCCCTGGCCTGGCGCAGCAGCTGCTGCATACCCTCCATCTCCTCGTCGTAGATAATCACATTGCAGGTCAGGTATGCCTTCGCCCCGCAGGCATGGCACAGGCGGGCCACCTTCGGCAGGTCCTCCTCGGTGAAATTCACCGTGGAACGGGCGCGCATGTTGTACTTACCTACACCGAAATACACACTATCGGCACCGGCGCGCAGCGCTGCGGCCAGCGATTCGAAAGACCCCGCGGGGGACATGATTTCCAACTCCTGCATGCGCGGGAGTGTACCCGTTCTCATTCAAAAGGTCAAGGAGGAACGCTCCATACCCCGCCGAATCTCTCAATTTCCCCCGGTTCATCGCAAAACTTGCTTGCCAAAGCATAGTCTATGCGCTAGATTATACAGTAATCGCTGTACAACATTATCACCATGAGAAAAAAACTCTTTCTGCTGGCTCTCTGCGCCACCACAGTCCTCTCCACGGAGGCCAGGCCTGCATTGTTCACCGACCCATGCTCCCGATCAACCCGTGAAAACGTCACCTGCGATGCAGGTACACTTACCGGCGACCTGGGCACCTTGTATTCCCGCCTGCCTATCTATAGTGTCTCCAGTTTCCGTAAATCGAATGTTGCCACCTCAGCTGTGGCCATGACGGTGGACCTCGATGCCGCATCTCAGGTAACCACAAACACAAAGCTGCTGACCTTTGAATCCACCCACGAGCTGGGGCTCATCGTCACCCCCGAAGGCATCACGGGCAACTGGCATGGCCAGCCCTGGGGCGAAACCATTCCATACAGCAAGCTGATGGACTCCCCCACTGCCCTGCAGCGTGGTGACCACCACTACATCACCTTCACCGTGGTCGCCTCCGGTTGCCAGGGTTCAGGATGGAATGGTATCGGCGGCATCATGGGCTATGATGTGAACGGCGAACTGATTATCTCCCTGCCCCGTCTGGCTTCTGCCGACAATAAGGAATTCAGGAGCATCAGCATCAATACCGACCTGGTAAAAACGGTCTCTGTCACCCCGAAGGTCAGCCAGTCACTGGCAACTGTTGCCAGCAATGCCGCCAGACAGGCAGCCAAGGTTGAACGCAAATTCCTCAAGACGCGCGGGGAATGGCTCTCTCCCACCCAATGGGTTGCCGTAAGTATCGGCGGTCTCATACTGCTCAGCATCATCAGTCTTTGCTGCTTCCGCAAGGGCAAGTGGCAATAAATAACTTCCGAAAGATACAAAATTCCCCGCCCGATGCAACATCAGGCGGGGGATTTCGATTTATGCGGAATGATGATTACTTAGCCAGACCGGTATCCGCGCCATCGGTCAGCCAGGAGATGCTGAACGGAGCAAAGCGGATATGCTTAATTGGGGCGCCGTTCACCTCGTACAAGATGCCGGCCACACCGGGCTTCACGGGGCAAAGCACGGAGTAGGCAAAGGGTCCATCACCCACGCGCTTCTCTACAGGCCAGGTCTTGCCGTCGTCGTAGCTCATCTTGATGATACCGTTGGTGCGGCTGCCGGTCGTCGGGGTGGAGAACAAGATGCGCCCGCGGCCACCCAGAGCTTCGTCATCCTCGTGGGAGTAGCGGGTCAGGCCGTCCTGGCAGTTCGGGCTGGTCAGAGCGGGGTGGTCGTTCACCGGGCCCCAGCTTTCGCCGCCGTCCTCAGAGTAGGCCACCTTACGCAGGCCTCCGCCCCAGGCACGGGAAACCACCAGAAGCCCGCCATCGGTCGTTTCCAC